>DAOLKH010000037.1:0-9250 GCA_035331685.1 Pseudomonadales bacterium | reverse complement strand
ATCCGGGTGCTGGTCACAGAATTCCCCGAACAGGCCCGCAGGACAGCCGACGTCAAGCGAGCAGGTCGCCTCCAGCGTCGGCATCAGCACACGCTTGTCGGGAGTGAGTATCTTCGCGGTCTCGCCCATGAAGCGCACACCCGCGACGACCAGCGTGCTCGCCGGATGGTCGTGTCCGAAGCGGGCCATCTGCAGCGAATCGGAAACGCAGCCGCCGGTCTCCTCGGCAAGAGCCTGCACCAGCGGCGACGTGTAGTAGTGCGCGACGAGGACTGCGTCGATCTCGCGCAGGCGCGCGGCAATGCGTGACTTGAGGTCCGCTATCTGCTCATCGCTCAACTCGACGGGATGTCTGGTACGCAGGAACGCCTTGACCATTTCGGCCTCGGCGGCCATGTGGCCAAGCTGCATCGGATCCCTGGTGGTCATGCGGATCTCCGCGAAATCACGTGCGAAAGCATAACATGCATTTGCATTGTATATTTAACCTCACGCATCGGCACTCACCCAGTCCGGCACGTGCGCCCATGCCTGGCGCATCTCCACGCGCATCGAATCCAGATCGGGTTCGAAGCGACGCACGGTCGCCCAGAAGCGTGACGAATGATTCATCTCGACCGTATGGCAGAGTTCGTGCAGCAGTACGTGGCGCAGCAACGGCGGCGGCAGGAACAGCAACTGGTAGTTGAGACTGATGTCACCACGCGTCGAGCAACTGCCCCAGCGCCTGCGCTGGGCACGGACCGTGACACTGGCGAAATCGAGGCCGGTCTCCTCGGCCACCTCTTCCAGGCACTCCGGCAGCGTGTCACGGGCGCGCCGCATCACCCAGCGGCGCAGCGCAGCGACGCGCGCCGGCACGTCGCCAGAACCTCCACTCAACAGCAGCTGACCGTCGTCCTTCATGGTCACGCGCGCCGACGCCGAAGACGTATGGCGATGCAATACGTCCCATTCCTCTTCGAGGCCGGCCAGCAGGATGGTGTCAGGCAATTCGATGCCGTCAGCGTCGGCAGCGCCGAATTCGTCGATTCCCAGCGCATCGAGCTGATGTGCCACCCAGTCACGCCACTCGTGTGCAAGCCGTGCAAGCTGGAGGCGGCTCACGCCCGGAGGCGTAACCATCACCAGCCCGTCACGCGGATTCAGCGTGAGGCGTACGCGACGACTGCGCGGCGAAACCCGAATCCGGTATGGGATCCGGCGTCCGTCGGCGAGGTGGATCAACGGCATGCTGCAGGCACCGCGACAAGCGGAAAACGGGCCGTTATTGTAACGCCGTGCGCTGGGCGACGCAGGCGCAGGATGTCACACCAGCAACAGCTGAGCGGCCAGCCGTCCAGGGAGTCCCGTTCATGAGCATCCGTCCATTCTCGATCGCCATCGCTGACGACCGCCTCGACTGGATCGCCCGACGGCTCGACGAGGCGCAATGGCCCGATCCCGCCGAGGGAGAGCCCTGGGCCTACGGCACCAGCATCACGGTGCTGCGCGATCTGGTCGCGCATTGGCGCAGCGCATACGACTGGCGCGCACGTGAGGCTGCCATGAACCGCTTTGCGCAGTTCCTGGTCGATGTCGAGGTGGACGGAACACCGTACTCGATCCACCTGATCCACGTCGCCGGCAACGGACCGCAGCCAAAGCCAGTATTGATCACCCACGGCTGGCCGGGTTCATTCGTCGAATTCCTCGACGTGATCGAACCGTTGACCGACCCGGCCGCGCACGGAGGCGACGCCACCGACGCACTGAGTGTCGTGATCCCGTCGCTGATCGGTTACGGCTTTTCGTCCAGGCCACGCAAGCCGATCGGACCACGGACGATCGCGCGCGCCTTCGACGCTGCGATGGCCGTGCTCGGCTATCGTGATTACGTGGCGCAGGGCGGTGACTGGGGCGCCTCGGCATCGAGCTGGCTCGGCTACGAAGCGCCGGGCTGCACGGCCGTTCACCTCAACTTCACGTTCGGATGGACCAACCCCGACGCACACCCCGAAACCGCTGAGGAAATCGCCGCGGTGACGGCAATCGGCAACATGTGGCGCGTCGAGAGTGGCTACATGGTCATCCAGTCGACCAAGCCGCAGACGCTCTCCTACGCGATGGCAGACAGCCCGCTCGGCGTTGCCGCCTGGATTCTCGAGAAATTCCACCGCTGGTCGGACCTGCCCAACGGTGATCTCTGGGCTGTCCATTCGCGCGAGAGGGTCATCGACAACATCATGGTCTATCTGACGACCGGAACCTTCGGCACTGCCTCGTGGCTGTATCGTGGGGTGCTGAACGAACCGGTTCCGCCCGGTGCACGGATACTCAAACCCGTTGCAGTCGCCAACTTCCCCGGCGAGCTCGCGCGCCATCCGCGATCGATGGTCGAGAAGAGCTGCAACGTGGTGCGCTGGAGCGAGCAACCGCGCGGCGGACACTTTGCCGCGATGGAGCAGCCGGCGCTGTTCGTCTCCGACTTGCGCGAGTTCGTCCACAGCCTGCGCTGAGAACCGGTCCGTCCGTCAGAACGCGAGCGGGAACACCTGCACGGCAGCGCCATTGACCACGCTGGTGCCGGAGGCCACATCCAGCACTTCGTCGTCGATCAGGTCATTGCAGCTCACGCCGGGCTGTACCGACGTGGCGATGGACTGCAGCGAGTCACCGTAACGATGCCCGAAGCCGTGCGGCAGACTGACCACGCCTGGCATCACTTCGTCGCTGACCTCGACCATCACTTCGGCGCTGCCTACACGCGAGCCCACACGGGCGCGGCCACCATCGGTCAGACCAATGCGAAGGGCGTCGTCGGGATGCACCTTCAGGGTGCAACGATTCCTGCCACGCACGTACGCACGCTGGTTGTGCAGCCAGCTGTTCATGTCGCGCAGGTGGCGACGCCCGATCAGCAGCATGTCGTTGGGCCCGCTGCTGCCGTGCTGTTCAAACGCCGCATACAGCCGCGGCAGATCGTCGGTGAAGACATGGTGCATCAGATCGATGCGACCGCCCGGTGTGCGCAGTGCCTGCGGCAACGCCGGCTGCATCGGACCAAGATCCACACAGCGATCACCTGCAATCACCTTGGCCAGCGACAGGCCTTCGACCGCATCGTCGAAACCATCACCATACGGCCCGCAGCGCAGCATGGCGTCGAGCATGCGCTCGGGACCGCCCTTCTCGCCGAGCCTGACCAGCATCGTCGCTGCATCCACGTTGCGCCCCGGCACTGCGGCAAGCTGCCGCACCAGACCTTCGATGATCATGTCGTCCATGGCCGGCGCATCGATGCCGGCTACACGCGCCGTGATCTCGAGGAGGATTTCCCACAGATCCATCAACCCCGGATCGGGCGGCAGCACAGCCGGCGAATAGCTGACGAAATTGCGCAAGCTCGTGCTCTGCGACATCAGATCGCAATTGTTGCGCTCCAGTTGCGAACGGGAGGGCAGGATGATGTCTGCCTGGCTGGTGGTCTCGTTGATGTAGATATCCATCGCCACCACGAAGTCCACGGTTTTCAGCGCTTCGCGAATGCGCTTGCCGTTCGGCACGCTGAGCACCGGATTGCCACACAGGGTAATCACGGCACGCACCCGGTCCTTGCCCGGCGCGGTGATTTCTTCTGCCATCAGCGAAGCTGGCAGCTCACCGCAGGTTTCGGGGAAACCGCGCACACGTGAATGCCAGCGGCCATAGGGCGGCGTACGCGCAGCCTCGCTGGCCGGGCCGGACATGCCGGTCGCGGGGCGCGGAAACATCATGCCGCCACGCCTGTCGAGCTTGCCCGTAAGCAGGCTGATTGCACAGATCAACCAGTGCGCCAGCGTACCGAAGCGCTGCGTGCTCACGCCGCAGCGCCCGTACAGGGTGGCACGCTCAGTGCCGTGGTACAGGCGCACCAGTCCACGCAGCACCTCTGGCGTCACACCGGTGATCGCCGCCGTGTTCTCCGGGGTAAAACCTTCGGTCAGCGTTCGCAGTCCGTCGATACCATCGATTCGCGGCTCGAGCCGACCCGGATCGACGCCGTGGTCGGCAAACAGCACGTTGACGAACGCCAGCAGAAGGAAGACATCGGTACCCGGACGGATGAATATGTGCTGGTCGGCTGCAGCCGCCGTCTCGTTGCGTCGCGGATCGATCACGACGACCTTGCCGCCGCGTGTGCGCAGATCGTCGAGGCGACGCCCCACATCCGGCGCCGACATGACGCTGCCCTGCGATACCCGCGGGTTGGCACCCATGCAGATGAACAGATCGGTGTGATCGAGGTCCGGCACCGGGAAGGCCCATTGCTGGCCGAACAACGCATGGCAGACCATCTGCTGCGGATGCTGATCGACCGTACCCGACGAAAAGAATCGCTCGGTCTGGAACAGCTTCATCAGCGGCTGCAGGTAGAGCTGTGCACCGTAGTCGTGGCCGGTAGGTTCACCTACGTAGATGGCGATGGCATCCTTGCCGTGCTCGGTGCGAATCGCACTGAGCCGGCTGGCAACCGTATGCAGCGCTTCCTCCCAGGAAATCTGCTCCCATCCGTTCGCTGTACGCTTCACCGGATGGCGCAGGCGCTCGGGATCTTCGTGGACATGGTGGATGGCCTGCGATTTTGCACACACATAGCCACCGCTACGATGGTCATTCGGATCGCCGCGCACGGACAATATGCTGTCGTTGCGACGGTCGACCTGAACCAGCAGTCCGCAACTCGCCTCACAGATGGGGCATGAGCGGCGCACGGTTTCGATGTGCGAATCCACACCGGCACCAGGACTGTCGGCAACAGGCACTGCCTCGCTCATCCCGTTCTCCCCCACCAGTTCCCGGACCTTGCTTCGATATTCCCGAACTGCCACTTTCCAGCCGCTCGGGCAGCAGGAGTATAAGCGTGCTGCGCGGCCGTCGGCAGCGCTGGTGGCAACGGCAGGATTGCAGCGCTGTAATGACATGGATGCTGCGGCTGATCGGTCGGGATTTCATGGTCCCGGAGGGATCAAGCGGCCGGCTCGTCTGCCTGCTCTCTTGCGGAACGGATGCAGACATCGTATGCAGACAACATTGGAACCTGGAACGAAAAGACAATGCGCATTCTGGTCATCGAAGACAACCGCGATATCCTCGCCAATGTGCTCGACTACCTGCAGCTGAAGGGCTTCAGCGTGGACTGCGCGCAGGATGGCCTGAGCGGGCTGCATCTGGCGAGCAGCGGACATTACGACCTGATCGTGCTCGACGTCATGCTGCCGGGCATCGATGGCTACCAGGTCTGCAGGCGACTGCGCGAAGACAGCCGCAGCGAGGTCCCGATCCTGATGCTCACCGCACGCGATGCACTCGAGGATCGCTTGCAGGGCCTGCGGGTCGGCGCGGACGACTACCTGATCAAGCCCTTTGCGCTGTCGGAACTGGTCGCGCGGATCGAAGCCATCCTGCGTCGCAGCAGCGGCGGGCATAAGCGCCTGTTACGGGTGGCCGATCTGTGTTACGACCTCGACACCCTGCAGGTAAGTCGCCGCGGACAGACGCTCAAGCTGAACCCGCTCGGGCTCAGATTGCTGGCCATCCTGATGCAGAAGAGCCCGGCCGTGGTACGCCGGGAAGTACTGGAAGAAGCACTCTGGGGCGAAGACAGCCCGGACAGCGACAGCCTGCGCAGCCACGTCCACCAGCTTCGCCAGATAGTCGACAAGCCTTTCGACAAGCATCTGCTGCATACCATTCACAGCGTGGGCTACCGGCTTGCGGAGCTGCCTGATGGCCCGACCTAGACAACCTTTTGCGCGTCGCCTTCTTGCCGCCTTCATACTCATGACGGCGGCCGTGAGCGGGATGTTCTCGCTCGGCATCGTCGCCGTGGTTCACTTCGTCGAAGCACACCTGGTATCCCGGGAGCTTGGCCGCGATCTGGACGACGTGTTGCAGCAGGACATCCGCCACGGAAGCCCGCCGCGGCTCGATGCCGACACGCAATTCTTCTCTTCCGACCTCGATGGATACGCAATCCCGCCATATCTGCAGGGCTTGAAGCAGGGGTTCACCGAAGTCGAGCATGGAGACGATGCGTACTACGCGTACACCCGGGTCATCGATGGCCACACGTATATCCTGCTGGAGGAGCAGAACGAATTCGAGCGGCGTGAGGACGCCCTTTTCATGGTCGTACTCGTGGGTTTCCTACTGTCGGTCCTGAGCGCCTGGGGACTGGGTTACCTGATGGCGCGCAAGGTCATGGCCCCGGTCATCCGGCTTGCGTCACAGGTGCGTCATCGCGACCAGCTGCACGCCGCCGCACCCCCGCTCGCCCCAGAGTATGCGAATGACGAAATCGGCCAACTGGCTGCCGCGTTTGACAGCACGCTGGACCGGATCCGCCAGATGCTGGAACGTGAGCGCCTGTTTGCTGCCGACGCCAGCCATGAGTTGCGCACACCACTGATGATCATGGCCAGTTCCTGCGAACTGCTGGCCGAGGCGCCACTGGGCCAACGCGAACACGAACAGGTATCGCGCATCGCCCGTGCCGTCGACGAAATGCGTGAACTGGTGGAAACCTTCATGCAACTGGCGCGCGACAAGAACAACGGGATGACTTTTGCCCGTACTGCCCGGCTGCGCACGGTGGCGGCAGAGGAAGTGAGGCGTTGGGGCGAACTGATACAGGCAAAGGGACTCGACTTCGAATTCATCGAGGAAGGAAAGGACGACACGCTGTACAACGCCACGCTGCTGCGCAGCGTGATCGGAAACCTGCTGCGCAACGCCTTGCACTACACCGAACAGGGCTACGTGCGCCTGGTACTTGGGGACGGCACGTTCCGCGTCGAGGACAGCGGCAGCGGAATTCCTCCAACCGATCAGACAAGAATTTTCGAACCCTTCGTGCGTGGCTCCAGAACACGCGGAGACGGTCTGGGTCTCGGGTTGTCACTGGTCAAGCGCATCTGCACCAGGCAAGACTGGGAAATCAGCGTGCACAGCGATCCGGGCGGTGGAAGCTGTTTCAGGGTATCGCTGCACAATCGATCCTGACGAATTCATACATTTTGACGAAATCTTCACATCCGCGTTTTTAGGGTAGCGGAAAATCCACCATGCAAGTGCCTCCGATGCCAAAACAGAACGTCATCGAACTCGACTTTTCGCGCAAATACGATCGTGAACACGCGCAACAATATCTGCACAAGCATCAGGATGGGTTCACGCGACGCCTGTCGAACTGGCGTGACGTGCAGATCGCACGACGCGCACTGAAGATTGCCGGTGAACCCAGCCTGGTCCTGGACCTTCCCTGCGGTGCCGGGCGGTTCTGGCCCTTGCTGTGCGAGCAGCCGAACCGGGTCGTGTTCGCCGCCGACAACTCCGCGGACATGCTTGCCACGGCACAGACAGCCTACCCGCCGGAAGTAACGTCACGAGTACACGCATTCCAGACTTCGGCGTTCGCCATCGACCTCCATGACGAGGCGGTGGACTGCGTGTTCTGCATCCGGCTGTTGCACCACATCGAAGCACCAGCCAACCGGCTGGCCATCCTGCACGAATTCCACCGTGTCAGCCGTGACACCGCAATCGTGTCGTTATGGGTGGACGGCAACTACAAGGCGTGGAAACGCCGCCGCCTCGAGCAGCGTCGTGCGTCACGCAAGTCGGATACCGCAAATCAGAACCGGTTCATCGTATCGCGCGAGGTGATCGAACAGGAGTTTGCGCAAGCCGGTTTTGATATCCTCGCACGACTGGACTTCCTGCCACGTTATGCGATGTGGCGAACCTACGTGCTGCGCAAGACGAACTGACCGAAACATGACTGTAGTAGCGAACACTGCCGCCAGACCGGCGGGACAGGCAGGGGCAGTGGGTCGAACCCGAGAACATTCGTCGTGGCGGCAACAGCGGCGTGCAATTGCTGATGCAGGATGACCCGCACCTGCCGCCGCTGTACTGCAAGCGCCAAACCGGACACATTTACCGCAGCCTGCGCCATCCCTGCGGGCAACCCACCATTCTGCGTGAACTGCACGCCTACGAGGCGATCGCCCGCCTGGGAATCCAGGTGCCACGCGTGGTCTTTGGTGGTGCGCGCAAGCACCAGGGCCAGTGGCAGGCATTGCTCGTCACCGAAGCCCTCAGCGGCTTCGTCAGCCTGGATGAATGGTACGCCCGCACTCCTGCTGCCACGCTGAATCAGGCGATTCTGCACCAGCTTGCGACAAGCCTGGCCCGCCTGCACCACGCACGCTGGCAGCACGGCTGCTGCTACCCCAAGCACATCTTCGTCAAGGCGGAGACACTGCCCACCGGCAATGCCGTGGCCGAGGTGGTTCTGCTGGATCTGGAAAAGTGCCGGCGCCCCCTGCGCGTCGCGACTGCGTCTTCGCGCGACATGGCCCAGCTCGCCCGTCATTGGGGATCAATCCCCGCTGCCGATCTGGATTTTCTGCGCCGCAGCTATGCGACGGCCTTCAGCGTGCCGTAACGACGGCAAAAACTCCGTGAAAAATCCGGGCCTTGGCGTCTTTCTGGGGCTTCTTGGAAGGGGGGTCGTGCTTCAATCGAATTCGTCTTAAACGTCGTTGATTTCGTTCGCGATTATTTTTTTCATCTCGTGAGATACCGCCAAAAATACCGCCACTTGTAGCCCGCGACTCAATTTCCCGCCCGCGTCGATTCGTCGCCGGCTACGGTGTGCCGGGTGCGTAATATTCCCGCGATTCGAGGCGCGCTTGTGGGGCGTCCTGCGGCCTTGTGGCAGCCGTATCGTTTGTCATCTATGCGTCAGTGGCGTATAACCTTATCGCATGTACTTGTTCATCGAATTGCAGCCGTTCAGCCATGCGCGCGAGGGTGTGCTTTCCGATGGTGAACTGTCGGCGCTGCAGTCGCACCTTGCAAACAATCCCGCTGCGGGAGATGTGGTGCCAGGATCGGGAGGAGTACGCAAGCTGCGATGGTCGCGTCCCGGCAGCGGCAAACGCGGCGGGCTACGGGTGCTGTACTACGTCCAGGACAGCCACGGCCGAATATGGCTGCTCACGCTCTACGCCAAGAGCGCACAGGAAAACATCGCGCCGGCCACGCTGCGGGCGCTGCGGAGGATGGTGGATCATGCGGAAATTGAGTGAAAAGGCATTGCAAGCGCGCGACGCCAAGCGTGACCTGAACGCGGAACTGCTCGCCAGCGTGCGCGACCTGAAGCGCGGCGTGGTCGGGCGGGTTACGGTGCTGCGCGATGGGCGGGCGGTGGAAGTGCCTGCCG
>DAOLKH010000036.1:0-9272 GCA_035331685.1 Pseudomonadales bacterium | reverse complement strand
CGTCGCCCCTCTGGTAGAGGGCGAGGCCCTTGGGCTGCAGGGCATCGAAGTTGCTGTTCAGATCCTCGATGCCCTGCAGCGTACTGAACTGCGCCAGTTGCGCCACGAAGGCCGTGTTGTCCTGCGGCGACAGCGGATTCTGGTTCTCAAGCTGGGTGATCAGCAGCGTCAGGAAGTCCGACTGCCCCAGTGCCTTGTTTTCCGCCTTCGGCGCTTCCTTGCGAAATGACAGAGCCTCATAGGCACTGGAGCTGACCTTGAAGCCATTGATTTCGTTCATGCTCTCTTCTCCCTGCCGTCAGGCGCTCACTGTCCGAGCGCCAGCACGCGTTGCGCCAGCGTCTTTGCCGCATCGACGAGTTGCACGTTGATCTGGAACGAACGCGATGCGGAAATCATGTCTGCCATCTCTTCGACCACGTTCACGTTCGGGTAGTAGACGTAGCCACGTGCATCCGCGAGCGGGTGATCGGGCTCGTAGCGTGGCTGCAGCGGCGCATCGCTCTCGACGATGCCGAGCACCTGCACACCCGCCTGCGCCTCGTCGGCCACGCTGCCGGTGAGCTCGCGATACAGCGGTGCGAACACCGGGTGGCGGGCACGATAGGTCTGCCCGGTACTGGAGCTTGCGGTCTGCGCGTTCGCCAGGTTGCTCGCAACCGTGTTGAGGCGGATGCTCTGAGCGCTCATCGCCGAACCGGCCACATCGAAGATCGCGTTGATCGACATCGTCATTCGCCCTTGAGTGCCTTGCTGATCCCGCGGAACCTGGCCTGCAGGAAGGTCAGGCTGGCCTGGAAATCGAGCGCATTGCGCGCAAACTGCGCCATCTCGATTTCCGCATCGACGCTGTTGTCATCCAGCGTCGGTTGCGTCGGCGTCCGGTACAGGAGCTGACCGTCACCGCCGACGCCACCCGCGCCGATATGGCGTTCGCGCGTGGTCCGCAATCCCTTGCCCTGCCCGGCGGCCGCTTCGAGCAGCGCCCCGAAGTCGATGTCACGCGCCTTGTAGTGCGGCGTATCGGCGTTCGCGAGGTTGGCGGCCAGTACGCCGGCACGCCGCTCGCGCAACAGCAGTGCGCTTTCGTGCAAGCCCAGCGCGTGATCGAAACCGATTGCCATGCCAGCCCTCCCCATTCGTTCGCACTGACATGCAGCAATGCGCGTGCCATCAAACACAAGTTCTTGTTTCAAAAGAAAACCCGACGGCATGCAAAGGCACGAACGGCACACTGCGGCAATCCGCTTCCGCCCATGTACAGCGAACGCGGCGATGATGCGGCAAATTGCTGCCGCCCACGGTCCGCACAGCTTGTTACCAGGTGGTTTGCGGAATCGGCGCGGAATTTGCTTCGCCGTTTTCCATGCGATACGACGCCATGATTCCGTCAGCACCGAAACCGCCACTGCGCCGTGCGATGCCGCTGTTGCATTCGGCCGGCCTGGTGTTGCGTGCAGCGGGCCTGGCGGGAGCGCTGTGCGTGCTGCCAACGGCTTCTCCTGCGGGCGACAGAGGCGAATCGACAACGCAGGTGGACGCCCGGCAGATCACGCGCCTGGTCGAACACGCACTGCTCGCGCAATTGCGGCGTCAGCCAGCGGCGGCCGACGCGAGCCGCATCGAAGTCAATGTCGGAGCACTCGACTCGCGCCTCGCGTTCACGGGGTGTGCGGAGCCGATCAGCGTCGCAGCCGATCTGGACCGCCTGCAGGCGCGCGTGAACGCTCGCGTCAGCTGTGCCACCCCCTCACCGTGGGCGATCTACGTACCGGTGGAGTTGCGGGTGTTCAGGCCGGTGCCGATTGCAGCACGCGAGCTGCAACGCGGCGAAACCGTCAGCGAGGCGGATATCGGCGAACAGGAACGCAATGTGCTGGCCGCCGGCGCCACGACGCTGGTACGGCGCAGCGAGGCAGTGGGCCAGAAGGTGCGACGCACGATCCCTGCCGGCAGCATGCTGCTGGCAACGCTGCTGGAACAACCGGTGCTGGTACGCCGTGGCGACCGCATCAACGTCGATACGGTGCCGGGAGCGATTTCGGTACGGATCAGCGCCGAGGCCCTGGAAACCGCACGGCGCGGCGAACGGGTGCGCGTGCGCAACCTGCAATCGGGAAGGGTCATCGACGCGGTAGTGACCGGCGACGGCACCGCACAGGCACTCTGAGGTTCCGCGCACGGCTGGCGGGAAAAGAGGCTAAAGATTTAGAATCGTGGGCCGATATCGTGCATGACGGCCCACACGGGGTGGGCAATTCAGGCAAAACGGCTGTTCGACATGGTTTCCGACATCAAAGGTCTCGATCCACGCCAGGTTTCCCGCGTCCGCACGGGCGAAGCAGGAACCGTGCGCGGTGAGGCGCACACCGGCACTGCTGCCCGGACCGGGGCGGGCGCGAGCGACGACACCGTGAAATTGAGCGGTGTGGCTGAACTCGCGCGGGTTGTCGCCCGCCAACTGGCGAGCGGGGCTCCGGTGGACGAGGCCAGGGTGCAGGAAATCAAACAAGCCATCGCCGACGGGAGCTACACGCTGGATCCCGCTAGAATCGCCCGCAAGCTGATCGACGCCGACGCACAACTCTGACAGGAAGTGTCGGCTCACGACGAGGGCAATCCGGCATGCTGGCAGCGAGTGATGTGGGCGCCGTACGCGCGATTCTCGATACCGACGTGAAAGCCGTGCACGAACTGCGCGCGCTGTTGCTGGAGGAGCGTGCAGCGCTTGCTGTGCGCGAGCCCGATGCACTCGACCGCGTGGTGCAACGCAAGCTGGAATGCCTGCAACGCCTGCAGCGTAACGATCAGGCGCGCCAGCGCGTGCTGGCACGGTACCGCGGTATCGAATGGACCACGCTGCTGCACGCCATCGACCCTGCGCTCACGGAATCCTGGCAGGCATTGCGGCAATTGCTCGAAGAGGTGGCCGACCTCGGGCACACCAACGAGCGCATCGTGGCGCGCATGCAGCACGTCTCTTCCCGTCTGCTCGCCCTGCTGCGCGGCCAGAATGGAACGATCGGCGTCTACGACCGCAAAGGCCAGACGCACGCCTGCGATGAGTCGCACCGCGTGACGCGCGCCTGAGGCGAACTCTCCAGTCCGGGCGCGAACGAGATCGGCGAGTCCTTTGCGCTGGCCGAGTGCTGCCCGAGTCTCTAGAATGGCGCCCCTGCCGCAAAGCACCTGCGGCCCCATAGTTCAATGGATAGAACGGGGTCCTCCTAAGACTCAGATGCAGGTTCGATTCCTGCTGGGGCCACCATACAAGCGTGCTCGCCGCATGAAGAGCTGTATGAAGAGCATCCGCAGCAGCGGGAATTGCGTTACCATGCACCCATGATTCGTCGACTGTGCCTGCTGCTGATCGTCTCGGTGCTCTGCATGAGCATCGACGCGGCGATCGATATCGTGCAGAGCGGGCATCCGCACGACGACGTCGCATCGCAACAGAATGCACAGCTCGATCAATCCGGCGCATTCGCCAAGGTCAGGCAACACACCGGAGACCGTTCGGACAGCGGGCATTGCGATCACTGCTGCCATGGTCATGCCTCCGTGTTGACGGCAGGCCCACTGAACCTGGCGGCCGATTGCATCACGACAAACCTGTTTGTCGGCGCACCGGTTTCCATCGCGAATTTCGTCCAGGCACCTCCCACCCCTCCTCCGAACGCATAAGCCGGATATTCCACACTTCGACGCCGTGCCGCATTCATATGCGCTGCGTCGGTCCCTATCGTGTCCAGGAATACTGCTCATGCCCATTCGACTCTTCGGGGCCGCCCTGCTGGCGGCAACCCTGACCCTCGTGACCGGACCCCTGCGGGCCGGTGATTCACCGGCGCTCACTGCGGATCGCGCGAACCCCGAACTGCAGCACTTCGTGCGTGCAGTCGTGGCTGCCAATCCGGAAATACAGGCGGCACGCGCTGCACTCGATGCGAGTGCAGCGCTGCGTGACGCCGCTGCGCGACCGCTGTACAACCCGGAGCTCGACGCCGAGCTCGAACGCTCCGCCGACGATGCGCGCACGCTCGGGATCAGCCAGACGCTCGACTGGAACGGCAAGCGCGCGGCGCGCACCGACGCCGCCGAACGCGAACGCCAGCTTGCTGCCGCCCGCTACTCACTGTCCGTGTGGACCCTCGGCAACGAACTGCTGACCGGGTTGTCGCGCCACCAGACCGCGGCGGCACGCCAGGAACTGGCGCTGCGCGGTGAACGCGCGATGGCGGAGTTCGCAGAACTTGCCGAACGACGTTTCCGCGCGGGGGATCTGGATCAGGCCGAGCTGAGTCTTGCCAGACTCTCGCTGACCGACGCCCGCATCCAGCGTGCGACGCGAAGCGGCGAAGCGGCGGCAACGCAGCAGGACTTGCGCGCGCTGGCCGTCGATTCACCGACCACCGAATGGCCAGCACTGGATAATCCGCCCCCACTCGCAAACCCGCTTTCGGTCGCCGATCGCAGCATCCTGCTGCAAGGGCTGCCGGAAATCATCGCGGCCGAACGGCAGGTGGACCTGGCCGAAGCGAATATTGCGCTGCGCCGCAAGGAGCAACGGCCCGACCCCACGCTCAGCCTGCGCGGTGGCGAGCAGGCGAACGAATCAGTGGTCGGACTCGGCATCTCGATCCCGTTGTTCGTTCGCAACCGTTTCGACAACGAGGTGCGCGCTGCACTGTCCGATCGCGACGAAGCCCGCTTCAGCGCCGACGCTGCGTTGCGACGTGCGCAGGCACGCCTGCAAAGCGCCACGGAACGCTACGCGCTGCTCCACGCCGCCTGGGCCGAATGGGAGCAGACCGGGCAACCCAGCCTCGAGATGCAGGCCGAGCAGTTGCGCCGACTGTGGCAGGCCGGTGAGCTCGGGACGACGGAATACCTGTTCCAGATCCGACAGACCTTCGAGGTGCAGGACAACGCGCTGCAGTTGCGGCTCGCACTCTGGGAGGGCTGGTTCGAATGGTTGCGGGCGTCCGGTCGCATCGACGGCTGGCTCGCGCTCGACACGGCCGCTGACGAACAACGAGGAAACCGCTGATGAAGATATCGAACATCGTGAACGCAGGGATTCTTCTCGCGCTCGCGCTCGCACTCGCGTCCACGGCCTCGGCAAGCGAGCACGCCGAGGCCGCACACGAAGACGAAGGCAGCATCGTGATGAACGCCGCACAGCGCAGTGCGCAGGGAATCGACACGGCACGCGTTGCGAGCCGGGTGATCGCCGGCAGCATCACGGCACCGGGTGAAGTGCGGCTGAACGGCTATCTCACGGCGCAGGTGACGACGCGCATCCCGGCGCAGGTCGTCGCGCGCCACGTGCAGCTCGGCGAGCACGTGGCGGCAGGCGATGCGCTGCTGACGCTGTCCAGCGTCGAGATGGCAACCGCGCAGGGCGCACTGATCGAAGCGGACCGGGAATGGAGTCGCGTGCACAAGCTCGGACGCGGCGTGATCGCGGATACCCGCTATGTGGCGGCCGAGGTCGCGCGCCAGCGCGCGTACGCCACGGTGCGCGCGTACGGACTGACGGAGACGCAGATCCAGCGCCTGCTCGCGGACGGTGACGCCTCGCGGGCAACCGGCGAGTTCGAACTGCTGAGTCCGCGCGACGGCACGGTGATCCGCGATCCGTTCGTCATCGGCGAACTGGTCGAACCCGGACGTCTCCTCTACGAGATCAGCGACGAGTCGCGGCCATGGGTCGAGGCGCAACTGCGCCCGGACCAGGCCGGCGAGGTCATGCTCGACACTACCGCACGCATCAGCCGTGACGGCAGCCATTGGCTCGAAGGCCGCGTGATCCAGTTCCGGCACGAGCTGGACGAGACCACCCGCACGCGTGGTGTACGCATCGAAGTGCCGAATCCGGACCACACACTGCACGCCGGTGACTACGTCGATGTGACGCTCGAAACCCGCGGTGCCGTGGCACGCGCTGCGGTTCCGGAGCAGGCCGTGCTGCTGATGGACGGCGTTCCCAGCGTGTTCCGGGTCGAGGGTGATCGGATCCATCCACAGGCAGTCGAGCCCGGTCTGACGCGTGGCGGCTGGACAGAGATAGTCGCCGGCCTGGCGGAAGGCGACGAAATCGTGACCCGGGGGGCATTCCTGCTGAAATCACTGTCACTCAAGTCGCGCATGGGCGAAGGCCACGCACACTAGGAGCGCTGCGAGATGTTGAATCGTCTGGTCGAAGCATCGTTACGCTACAAATTTCTCGTCATCGTCGCCTTCCTGGTGATCGGCTTTCTTGGTCTGCGGGCCGTGCATACCGTGCCGATCGACGCCTTTCCGGACGTCACGCCGGTGCAGGTCAACATCTACACCGAATCGCCAGGGCTTGCGGCCGAGGACGTCGAGCAACTGCTTACCTTTCAGGTGGAATCCGGCATGGCCGGTCTGCCAGGGGTGGAGCAGATCCGTTCGGTTTCGCTGTTCGGGCTGTCCTTCGTGTCGGTCTACTTCGACGACGCGATGGACATCTACTTCGCGCGTCGTCTGGTGATGGAACGCCTGCAGGAAGTCGCGGACCGCATCCCGCAAGGCTACGGCACACCCGAGATGGGGCCGAATTCCTCAGGACTCGGGCAGGTCTTCTGGTACACCGTCGAGCGCAGCGACGAGGCGCTGGCAGCAAAGATCAGCGACATGGACCTGCGCACCGTGCAGGACTGGTCGGTCCGACTGATCCTGCGTACCACTCCCGGCGTGGACGACGTACTGTCGTGGGGCGGCCAGGAACGCCAGTTCCAGGTCGTGATCGACCCGTTGCGACTGATCAAGTACGGACTCGGCTTTCGCGACGTGATCGAGGTCATCGAGGCCAACAACCGCCAGGTGGGCGGGCAGTACGTCGACCTCGGGCCGGAGCAGTACCTGGTGCGCGGCCTCGGCCTGGTACGCAACGAAACCGATATCGGCAGCATCGTGCTCAAGGTGAGCGACGGCACGCCGGTCTACCTGCGTGATGTCGCAGACATCCGCCAGGCCCCGGCACTGCGTTTCGGCGCCGTGACCCGTGACGGCAAGGAAGTGGTGCTGGGCATGGCGCTGTCGCGTCTTGGCAGCAACGCAGCGGAGGTGGTCGAGGCAATCCGCCAGAAAATCGCCATCGTCAGGGATGCCCTGCCCGACGGGATCACGCTCAAGCCGGTCTACGAGCGCACCGATCTGGTCGAAAAGGCGGTTGCCACCGTCGAGCGTGCGCTGGTCGAAGGGGCGATCCTGGTCGCCGTGGTGCTGTTTCTGTTCCTCGGCGAGCTGCGCTCCGGGCTGGTCGTGATCGCGGCGCTGCCGCTGTCGATGCTGATCGCGTTCATCTGCATGGAGCACGTCGGCATGTCAGCGAACCTGATGTCGCTCGCCGGACTTGCGATCGGTATCGGCATGATGGTCGACGGTGCCGTCGTGATGACCGAGAACGCGTTCCGGATCATGGCCGAACGCCGCGAGCACGGGATGGCGGTCGATCGCAGCGCGGCCGTGCTTGCCGCCGCCCACGAGGTCGCGAACCCGATCACGTTCGCGATCCTGATCATCGTCGTCGTGTTCCTACCGCTGTTTTCGCTCGAGGGACTCGAAGCCAAGCTGTTCAAGCCGATGGCGTTCAACATCACGTTCGCCATGGTGGGTTCGCTGCTGCTCTCGCTCACGCTGATCCCGGTGCTGGCAGCGCTGATCCTGAAGCCCGGCATCGAGCGCGACACGTGGCTGATGCAATGGATCAAGCGCCACTACCTGCCGCTGCTCGCCTGGTCACAGCAGAACAAGCGCACGGTCGTGGTTGCCGCCTGCGCGGCACTGCTGCTGAGCCTCCTGCTGTTCCCGTTTCTCGGCAGGGAATTCATGCCGCAATTGCAGGAAGGCTCGATCATGTGGCGCGTCACCTCGATCCCTTCGACCTCGCTTGCCGAATCGATCGAAGTGTCGAAACGCATCGAACGGGCGCTGAGCGAATATCCGGAAGTCGAAACGACGCTCGCAATGATCGGGCGTGCCGAAAGAGGAGAAACGGCAGATGTGAACTACATGGAGATCTACACCGGCCTGAAGCCGGCGAGCGAGCGCAAGCGTTCAGTACAGGAGCTGACCGAGGCGATGCGTGAAACACTGGAGCAGACGGTGCCGACTGCGGTGATCGCGTTCACGCAGCCAATCCAGATGCGTGTCGAGGAAATGGTTTCGGGCGTGCAGGCAACACTGGCACTCAAGCTCTACGGCGAAGACCTCGGCGAACTCGATCGCCTCAGTGCGAAGATCAAGGACGTCATCGCGAAAGTGCCTGGCGTCGCCGATCTGTCCCTCGAGGCAAATCTCGGCAAGCCGCAGATCCGGATCCAGGTGAACCGCGACGCGCTGGCCCGCTACGGCATGAACGCCGACGATGTACTCGCCGTGGTGCGCACGGGAATCGGCAACGAGCCGGTTTCGACGCTGATCGACGGCGTGCGTCGCTTCGAGATCACGGCGCGCCTCGACGACGGCTCGAAGCAATCGGTGCAGGCGATCCGCGACATTCCGCTGAAGACCGCAGGGGGTGCGATCGTTCCGCTGTCGCGCGTCGCCGACGTCAGTACTGCCGAAGGCTATTCCTTCGTGCGCCGCGAACAACTGCAGCGCTACGCCGTGATCCAGATGGACGTGCAGGGGCGCGACGTGGACGGCTTCGTGCGCGAGGCCAACGCAGCGATCGCGGCAGAGATGAAACTGCCTGCGGGATACTGGATCGAATGGGGAGGCACCTTCGAGAACCAGCAGCGCGCGCTTGCACGCCTGTCGCTGATCGTACCGTTGACGATCTTCTTCATCTTCGTGCTGCTCTATACCGCGTTCAACTCGATCCGATACGCGGCGCTGATCATCGCCAACGTGCCATTCGCAACGATCGGCGGGGTAGTCGCGCTGTGGCTTTCCGGTCAGTACCTGTCGGTACCGTCCGCAATCGGTTTCATCGCGGTGTTCGGCGTCGCGATGCTGAACGGAATCGTGCTGGTGAGCTTCATCAACGAGCTGCGTGCCGAGGGCCTGAGTGTCGCCACTGCCGTGCGTCGCGGCTGCGAACTGAGACTGCGGCCGGTGCTGATGACTGCATCGGTCGCGATTCTCGGCCTGGTGCCGATGCTGCTTTCACACGGCATCGGAGCCGAGACGCAACGCCCGCTCGCCACCGTGGTCGTGGGCGGGCTCATCACCTCGACGCTGCTGACGCTGGTGCTGTTGCCGATCGTGTATGAATGGCTCGAATCGCGCGCGGAGCATTG
>DAOLKH010000035.1:0-9303 GCA_035331685.1 Pseudomonadales bacterium | reverse complement strand
TGGAACTCAAACGCGTACAGATTGGTTACCGCGACGCGCGAGGCCGCATCGCTGCCGAACAGCGTCTGCTGAAACGCCTTGCAGCTCTCATCGTCGACATCGGTCTCACCGGTTTCGGACACCTTCAGGCCGCACCCAGCGCGGTCAGGTCATCACCGGTCGGTGCGGCGTCGTGGCGACCACGATCTCACTCGCCAGGATGCCGTGGTTGGTGATCAGCTCGTTGCGCACGCGCTCGAAATCCAGCGTGGCGGAATACAAAATCCTGGAATGTCAGCGTATCTGTACTGTACGGGCGACCGGCCAGTCGCCCCTACCCGGGTGTCGGTCGCCCCTACGCGGGTGCCGGTCGCCATCGCACGTCTTTCTATTTATGCGCAGGGCCAGCTTCCGACCCTGGTTTCTACGCGAACGCCGCCTGGTACAGCGCCTGGTAGGCTTCGGGAGTCAGTTCCGTGGTGATCGGCAGCCCGGAGGCGATCTGGAAATTGCGCAGTGCATCCCGCGTGCGTCTGCCGATCACGCCGTCGATCTTGCCGGGGGAATGGCCAAGCACCAGCAGTGCCGCCTGCGCGGTCCGCATCTCGATATTTGGCGTGAAACCGGATGAAAAGCGCGCGTATTGCACCTCGAGCTTGACGTCGTAGTGATTCGCCGCGTAGCCGGCGCCGTTGTAGCCGCGCGCGAACTTCTAGTGCATCCCGCGTGCGTCTGCCGATCACGCCGTCGATCTTGCCGGGGGAATGGCCAAGCACCAGCAGTGCCGCCTGCGCGGTCCGCATCTCGATATTTGGCGTGAAACCGGATGAAAAGCGCGCGTATTGCACCTCGAGCTTGACGTCGTAGTGATTCGCCGCGTAGCCGGCGCCGTTGTAGCCGCGCGCGAACTTCTCCCAGTTCCTCCCGCGCAGTGCTGCATCCAATCCGGTGCCGCGCAGGAAGTTCGCCATGGCCAGCAGTTGGGTGTCCTCGTTGGCGACCATCGCCGTTACCATTGCCGCCGCACTCGGGAATCCCGCGAGTTCATGGTTGAAGCCCATTACCTGCCCGACTCCCCACGACGCCGACTTCAATGCGGGCTCCTCGCCCAGGTTTGCCGATCGACATGCCTCCAGCGCTCGTTCCAGCTTTTCGTACTGCTGCGCCAGGCTGCCGTAGCCCCCCGCGGGACCCGAAATGGCCGGTTCGCTTGCATCGAACCGCCTGCCCGTGAATTCGCGAAACTTGTGTCTTTCGAAAAGTATCTGCGGCCTGCGGTCCACACGAAAACCGAAGCCCTGGGTCAGACCCGCCGTCTCGACCTCGAAAACCGCCCACAGTGCCGCCACCTCACCCGGATTCATGCGCAGCGCATACAGCGCCGCATCGAGTCCCTCGCGCGTCATCGGTATCGTCTTGCCAACGAAGTTCATGGTCACGCCCCTCCGGGGTGTTGGATGAAATTACCCATTGCTCGCCGGAGTATAGGCACGGTCTCCATCGGAACCAACACGCACCAGGAAGCTGTGGACAAGCTGCCGGTATCCCGTGATTGAACCCATCCACAAGACAGGTGCGTCAGAGCACCACGCGATTCATCCACCATCGATGCATCCGTGTCACCCCTCCAGGAACGCAGCAAATCCCCATCTTGGCACTGCCTGCAAGTTATTGTATTCGAATGCAAAATACCGCTTTTCCACAGACCGGATCCGGCCCAGATATAACCATTTCCTGTTCTTCCCTCTTCATACATACATGTATAAATACCTTCTTGAAGAATTGTCGGGCGATATAATCGCGCCCCGCTTCTCGAGGTAGACCCATGAACCATCCGACGCCGTACGGCGTGATCGTCGTCGGTGGCGGTCACGCCGGCACCGAGGCCGCGCTTGCCAGTGCACGCATGGGTGTGTCAACGCTGTTGCTCACGCAGAGTATCGAGCAACTGGGCCAGATGTCGTGCAATCCGGCGATCGGAGGCATAGGCAAGAGCCACCTGGTTCGTGAGGTCGACGCGCTTGGCGGTGCGATGGCACGGGCTGCCGATCTCGCCGGAATCCAGTTTCGCGTGCTGAATTCCCGCAAGGGTCCGGCTGTGCGCGCTACCCGTGCCCAGGCCGACCGCGTGCTGTACCGCAATGCGATCCGTTCGATACTCGAGACGCAGCCATGCCTCGATCTGTTCCAGCAGCCGGTCGTCGACCTGATCGTCGAGGGTGATCGTGTCTGTGGCGTGCTTACCCAGATGGGAATCAGCTTTCGCGCCGAGGCCGTGGTTCTGTGCGCCGGCACCTTCCTCGGCGGCAAGATCCACATTGGACTGGAGAACTACGGCGGCGGGCGTGCGGGTGACCCGGCTTCGGACCGGCTGTCGCAACGGCTGCGCGAGCTGCCGTTTGCGGTCGGGCGCCTGAAGACCGGCACGCCGCCGCGCATCGATGCGCGCAGCGTGGACTTCGGCGCGATGCAGGAACAGCACGGGGATGACCCGGTTCCGGTCATGAGCTTTCTGGGACATTCCGGGCAGCATCCACGCCAGGTGTGTTGCCATATCACGCACACCAACGCACACACACACGACATCATTCGCGCGTCGCTCGACCGTTCGCCGATGTACGCGGGCGTGATCGAGGGTACCGGCCCGCGCTACTGCCCGTCGGTCGAGGACAAGATCGTGCGCTTCGCCGACAAGGACTCGCATCAGGTCTTCCTCGAACCCGAGGGCCTCACCTCGAGCGAGCTGTATCCGAATGGGATATCGACGAGTCTGCCGTTCGACGTGCAGTTGCGTCTGGTGGCGTCGATCCGTGGACTCGAACGCGCGCACATCACGCGCCCCGGTTATGCGATCGAATACGATTTCTTCGATCCGCGCGGTCTGTGGCACACGCTCGAGACGCGGCATCTGCGCGGGTTGTTCTTTGCAGGGCAGATCAACGGAACCACCGGCTACGAGGAAGCGGCCGCACAGGGGCTGCTGGCCGGTCTCAACGCCGGCAGACGGGCGCTGGGGCAGGAGCCCTGGTACCCGCGCCGTCACGAGGCGTACCTGGGAGTGCTTGTCGACGATCTGGTGACGCTTGGTACCAGCGAGCCGTATCGCATGTTCACGAGCCGTGCCGAGCACCGGCTGCTGCTGCGCGAGGACAACGCCGATCTGCGTCTGACCGCCATCGGCCGTGAACTCGGGCTGGTCGACGATGCGCGCTGGCAGGCGTTCTGCGCCCGCCGTGCTGCAATCGAAGGCGAGCGCTCACGCCTGCAGCACACGCTGGTGCGTCCAGGCAGCGCCGAGGCGCTTGCCTATGGTGCGCTTGGGCAGCGCGAACTCGGGCGCGAATACCGCCTGATCGAACTGCTGCGTCGCCCGGAAGTGTCGTATCGGGATATCGCTATGATCAGCGGTGACAGTGGCGTGACCGCCGACGTTGCGGAGCAGATCGAGATCCAGTGCAAATACGCCGGTTACATCGAACGCCAGCAGCAGGAGATCGAACGCCTGCGCCGGCACGAAGATACGGTGTTGAGTCCCGATTTCGATTATCAGGTGGTCGCCGGGCTGTCGCATGAGGTGCGCCAGAAGCTTGCAGCCGTGCGTCCGGAAACGCTGGCCCAGGCTGCGCGCATTCCCGGTGTGACGCCGGCAGCGATCTCGCTGTTGTTGATTCATCTGCGCAAGCGCAGCGCCGCCGGCAGCGTCAGCGCATGAGCAGCTCCGTCGCAGCCACGGATCCCGAGCTTGCCGATACGCTGCATGCCGGACTGTGCACACTCGGTCTTGCAGTCGATCCTGCACGCTGCGAGCGACTGCTGGCGTTCATCGCCTTGCTGGCCCGCTGGAACCGTGCCTACAACCTCACTGCCATCGACGATCCACTCGCGATGGTTTCGCGGCATCTGCTGGACAGTCTCAGCGTCGCTCCCCATCTGACAGGGCAGCGCATCCTCGACCTCGGCAGCGGTGCCGGGCTGCCGGGAATCCCGCTCGCGATCTGGTTTCCGGACCGCGAATTCCATCTGCTGGACGGCAACGGCAAGAAGGTGCGCTTTCTGTTCCAGGCCAAGGTCGCGCTCGGGCTTGGCAATGTCAGCGTGCATCATGCGCGCGCCGAAGCCTTTCGCGATCCGGCCGGTTTCGATTGCATCACCAGCCGCGCCTTTGCGCCGCTGGCAGACATCCTGCGGGTCAGTATCCACCTGCTTGCGCCGGGTGGCTGCCTGCTGGCGATGAAAGGACGTTTGGACGCAGACGAGCTTGCCGGGGTGCTCACACCGTATACTGTGCGCTCGCTGATCGAACTGCACGTTCCCGGAATCGAGGTACAACGGCAATTGGTCAGGATCGAGCGCCAGGAAGCTACCGTGCCGTGACCACCATAGCGATAACCAACCAGAAAGGCGGCGTGGGCAAGACCACGACCACCGTGAACCTGGCCGCTTCGCTCGCCGCGAACTCCCAGCGTGTGTTGCTGGTCGACCTCGATCCGCAAGGCAACGCCACGATGGGCTGTGGTGTGGACAAACACGCGCTCGATGCCTCGGTCTACGACGTGCTGATGCAGTCGCGAACGGTCGAGCAGGTTCGCCAGCGCGCGCCTGAAGCGCCTTTCGATGTGTTGCCTGCCAACGCCGACCTGACGGCCGCCGAAGTCGAGCTGCTTGCTGTGAGCAACAAGGAAAACCGGCTGCGCTATGCGCTCGCGCGCGTCAAGAACGATTACGACTACGTGCTGATCGACTGCCCGCCGTCGCTGAACATGCTGACGATCAACGCGCTGGTCGCGGCCGACAGCGTGCTGATTCCGGTGCAGTGCGAGTACTACGCGCTCGAAGGCCTGTCGTCGCTGCTGAACACGATCACCCGCGTGCAGAAGACCCTGAACCCGCAACTGAAGATCGACGGCCTGCTGCGCACCATGTACGACGCACGCAACTCGCTGACCAACGAGGTCTCGATGCAGTTGATCGGGCACTTCGGTTCGCGTGTCTACGCCACGCTGATTCCGCGCAACGTGCGCCTGGCCGAGGCCCCGAGCCACGGCCAGCCGGCCCTGATCTACGATCCTGCCTCGCGTGGTGCGATCGCGTACCTGGCCGCAGCCGCCGAGATGCTGCGTCGCCACGGCAAAAGTGCCACCGCCAGCCCGCCAGTCACCGCAACCACAGGCGAAGCGCGACCGTCGGTCGGCTCTCACGAGGAACAGTGATGGCAGTGAAGAAACGTGGACTCGGCAGAGGGCTCGATGCGCTGATCGGCGCCGGCCTGTCCGACGCAACAGCGAGGACAGGAGATTCGGCAGAGAGCGGAGAGCGCGACAGCCTGCGGCAGTTGCCGGTCGAGATGATCCGGCGCGGTCGCTACCAGCCGCGGCGTGATTTCAACCCGGAAGCGCTGGAGGAACTCGCGAACTCGATCCGCAGCCAGGGTCTGCTGCAGCCGGTCGTGGTGCGTCCGATGCCCGGCGGGGAGTTCGAGCTGATCGCCGGAGAGCGGCGCTGGCGTGCCTGCCAGATGGCAGGGCTGGCGGATATTCCCGCCATCGTGCGCGACGTTCCCGACGAGGCGGCGATGGCGCTGGCGCTGATCGAGAACATCCAGCGCGAAGACCTGAATGCGATCGAAGAGGCGGTTGCCCTGCAGCGCCTGCAGCAGGAATTCGGCCTGACCCACGAGCAGATCGCCGAGGCGGTGGGCAAGTCGCGAACTACCGTGACCAATACGATGCGCCTGCTCGGGCTGGTACCGGAGGTGCGCGATCATCTCGAGGCAAGGCGGCTCGAGATGGGACACGGACGCGCACTGCTGACCCTGCCGGCCGAGCAGCAGCTCGCCGTGGCGCGTGAGGTTCTGGAAAAGGACCTCACGGTCCGTGAGACCGAGGCGCTGGTGCGACGCGTGCAGGCGCCTCTGCGCAGCAAATCGCCCGCGGTCGAAGCCGATCCCGATATCCGCCGGCTCGAGCGCGAACTGTCCGAGATCACCGGTGCGGGCATTGCCATAGAGCACCGGTCCGGTGGCAAGGGGCGGCTCGTGATCAGTTACTCGAGTCTTGACCAGCTTGACGGATTGTTACGTTATTTCCGCCCCGAGTCCGGTTGAACGCACCGGGGCATATCCATATAATCCCGCCCGATTTGGCGCCCGGTTTACCCTGTGACGAGGTGCCCGGTGCATGCCGGTGGTGCTCGGGGATGAAGCCAGGCAGGATCACGAGTTCGCCGCCACGGCCGTCGTTGTGGCGGGTGTGGCTGGCAGAGTCCGGTTTGCTCATCGTGGCCGCAGTGGCGACGGGTCTGGTCGATCCGCTGGCCGGAAGATCGCTGCTGATCGGCGGCTTGCTCTTCCTGGTGCCCCAGGTGTGGTTCGGCTGGAGAGTGTTCCGGCACCGTGGAGCTGCTGTTGCACGGGAAGTGGCGCACGGGTTCTATCGCGCCGAGACAGGCAAGTTTCTGCTGACTGGTGCAGGCTTCGCCACGGTGTTCGTCGCTGTACGGCCGCTGCATGCGGCAGCGTTTTTCGGCGCGTACATCGCCCTGTATGTCATGAACACGGTCTTGCTCGCCCGCCATCACGAGCTTTGACACAGACCAGCAAAACGGGCGGACGGGGAGTCAGAGGAACCTTATGTCGGCAGAAGCCCAAACTCTGAGTGGGTACATCACCCACCATCTGACGAACATGACCTATGGCAAGCTCCCGGCCGGCAGCTATTGCGACGGCGAGCACGTCATGGAGCAGACGGCCTGGACGCTCGCGCACTGTCCGGAAGAGGCTGGTGCGATGGGTTTCACGGCGATCCACCTCGACAGCATGGGCTGGTCCATCGTGCTCGGTGTGTTGTTCTGCTGGCTGTTCCGTCGCGTCGCGCTGCAGGCGGCGGCCAACCAGGGCGCACCGCGTGGTCTGCAGAATGTCGTCGAGATGATCATCGAATTCGTCGACAACACGGTAAATGACATTTTCCACCACAAGAACCGTCTGATCGCGCCGATGGCGCTGACGATCTTCGTGTGGATCTTCCTGATGAACCTGATGGATCTGCTGCCGATCGACTGGCTGCCGCGCGCAGCGGCCACCGTCAGCGGCAATCCGCATCTGTTCTTCAAGATCGTGCCGACCACCGACCCCAACGTCACGCTCGGCATGGCGTTCACGGTGTTTTTCCTGATGGTCTTCTTCACGGTCAGGGAGAAAGGCGTGATCGGCTTCGTGAAGGAGCTCACGCTGCACCCGTTCCACGCGCCGAAGTGGTATTTCAACGTTTTCCTGATCCCGGTCAATCTCGTGCTGGAAACCGTCTCGCTGATCGCCAAGCCGATTTCGCTCGGCTTGCGACTGTTCGGCAACCTCTACGCCGGCGAGATGATCTTCGTGCTGATTGCCATCCTGTATGGCTCCGGCGTGCTGCTTGGCGCGCTGGCTGGTGTGCTGCAATGGGCGTGGGCCGTGTTCCACATCCTGATCATCACGCTGCAGGCTTTCGTGTTCATGGTGCTGACCGTCGTCTACATGGCGATGGCACACGACGTTCCGGAAGAACACTGATTCCGATCCACCTTCACCCGTAAATCTTCATACCTGTTGGGAGAACATCATGGAACAAGCTCTGACCTACATCGCCGCTGCACTGATGATCGGTCTGGGTGCTGCCGGCACCGCAGTCGGTTTCGGCATCCTCGGCGGCAAGCTGCTCGAAGGCTCCGCTCGCCAGCCCGAGATGGCGCCCATGTTGCAAGGCCGGATGTTCCTGATGGCCGGTCTGCTCGACGCCGTACCGATGATCGGTGTCGGCATCGCGATGTACCTGATCTTCGCCGTCTGATCAGGCAGCGATCAGCAGCGGTCCGCTTGACAGCGGTTAATCCGATCGCAGGAGTGCCGGCGTGAACATCAATCTGACACTGATAGGCCAGTCCATCACCTTTCTGATCTTCGTGTGGTTCTGCATGAAGTTCATCTGGCCCTTCATCCGCAGGGCCATGGATGCGCGCACGGAGCGCATCGCCGAAGGACTGGCAGCCGCAGAGCGGGCCAATCGCAACCTGGAGCTGGCACAGGATCGCGCATCCAGCCAGCTCAAGGATGCGAAGGTCGAGGCTGCCTCGATCATCGAGCAGGCAAACCGCCGCGGCGCGCAGATCGTCGACGAAGCAAAGGATCGCGCCCGCGAAGAAGGCGAGCGCATCAAGGCTGCCGCACAGGCGGACATCGAGCAGGAAACGAACCGGGCCCGCGAGCAGTTGCGGGTGCAGGTCGGTGCCCTGGCGGTGGCCGGTGCCGAGCGCATCCTGGGCAGGGCCATCGACGTCGGCGCGCACCGCGACATCGTCGACCAGCTTGCCCGCGATCTCTGACCGGGGCACGGCACATGGCAGAACTGATCACTCTCGCACGCCCTTACGCCAGGGCGGCATTCGAGCAGGCGCTCGCGACCAAGGCGCTGCCGGCATGGACCAGCGCGCTGGCGACAGCGGCCGGGGTCTCCGCAGAGCCGCGTGTGGCCTCGCTGATTGCCTCACCGTCGCTTACCGCCACGCAGAAGGCCGACGTGCTGATCGGGGTGTGCGGTGACGACGCCCTGCCGGTACCGGCACGCAACTTCATTCGTGTGCTGGCAGAGAACAAGCGCCTGCCGCTGTTGCCGCAGGTACATGAACTGTTTCTCGCGCTCAAGGCCGCGCAGGAGCAGTCGGTGGATCTCGAAGTCACCAGCGCGTTCGAGATCGCACCGGAACAGGCGACACTGCTCGCCGACGTGATCGGCAAAAAGCTGCAGCGCACGGTGCGCGTGAGCAGCTCCGTCGACAAGGCTCTTATTGGTGGCGTGGTCATCCGCACGGCCGACATGGTCATCGACGGTTCCGTACGCGGTCGCCTTGCGAAGCTATCCGAAGCAATGAATTCCTGACGGGAATCAAAGGAAATCCAGATGCAGCAACTGAACCCCACGGAAATCAGCGAAATCATCAAGCAGCGCATCGATCGACTCGATGTCAGCACGCAGGCACAGAACGAAGGCACGATCGTCAGTGTCTCCGACGGTATCGTCCGCATCCACGGCCTCGGCGAGGTGATGTACGGCGAGATGATCGAGTTCCAGGGCGGCGTCTACGGCATGGCGCTGAACCTCGAGCGCGATTCGGTGGGCGCGGTGGTCCTCGGCGAGTACAAGGGCCTGGAAGAGGGCCAGACCTGCCGCTGCACCGGCCGCGTGCTCGAAGTGCCGATCGGCCCGGAACTCGAAGGTCGCGTGGTCGACGCGCTCGGCAACCCGATCGACGGCAAGGGCCCGATCAATGCGAAGCTGTTCGACCCGATCG
>DAOLKH010000034.1:0-9611 GCA_035331685.1 Pseudomonadales bacterium | reverse complement strand
GCTCCAGATGGTTGCTGTAAAGATGTGCATCGCCGAAGGTGTGCACGAAATCTCCGGGTGCCAGATCGCAGGCCTGCGCGACCATCAGCGTCAGCAGCGCATAGGAGGCGATATTGAACGGCACGCCAAGGAACACGTCGGCGCTGCGCTGGTAGAGCTGACACGACAGGCGCCCGTCCTGCACGTGGAACTGGAACAGCGCATGGCAGGGTGCAAGCGCCATGCGTTCGATGTCGGCCACGTTCCACGCGCTCACCAGCAGGCGACGCGAATCGGGCGTGGACCGGATCTGCCCGAGCACCTGCGCGATCTGGTCGATATGGCGTCCGTCGGCAGCCGGCCAACTGCGCCACTGGCAACCGTAGACCGGGCCGAGTTCGCCGTTCGCGTCCGCCCATTCGTCCCAGATCGAGACGCCGTTCTCCTTCAGGTAACGGGTGTTGGTTTCACCGCGCAGGAACCACAGCAGCTCGTGGATGATCGAGCGCAGGTGCAGCTTCTTGGTCGTCAGCAGCGGAAAACCGGCGGCCAGATCGAAGCGCATCTGGTAGCCGAACACACTGAGCGTACCGGTGCCGGTGCGGTCCTGGCGCGGGCGCCCGTGTTCGAGGATATGGCGCATCAGTTGCTGGTACTGCTGCATCGCGGCGTGCTCCGCTCAGCCTGCGGCCGTGGTGTCTGTGTGCCGGGCACGCTGCTGTGCCCATGCGAACATCGCCAGACCTGCCACCACCATCGGCAGGCTCAGCAACTGCCCGCGGGTCAGCCAGTCGAACGCAACGAAGCCGAGCCCCTGATCCGGCTCGCGCACGAATTCGACCAGGAAGCGAAACACGCCGTACAGCAACAGAAACAGCCCGCTCACCGCCAACCGCGGGCGTGGACGCGCCGAATACCACCACAGGATCGCAAACAGCAGCAAACCCTCGAGCGTGGCCTGGTAGAGCTGCGAGGGATGACGCGCCAGCCCCAGCGGATCGTGCGGAAACACCATCGCCCACGGCAGATCGCTGGGACGCCCCCACAACTCCTGGCCGATGAAGTTGCCGATGCGCCCGAAACCGAGCCCGAGCGGCACCAGCGGCGCGACGAAATCGAACAGCGCGCCCAGCGGCTGCCCCGCACGGCGCGCCAGCCACCACAGCGCGACGATCACCCCGAGCAGCCCGCCATGGAACGACATGCCGCCTTCCCAGACGCGGAACAGCCACCAGGGATCGGCGACGAGATGATCGAAGCCATAGAACAACGCGTAACCCAGGCGCCCGCCCAGCACCACCCCGATCGCACACCAGAACACCAGATCCTCGACCTGCTCCACCGTCAGCGGCGAACCGGGCCGCCGCGCACGCAGCCGCCCCAGCCACCATGCGGTGGCGAATGCGCACAGGTACATCAAGCCGTACCAGTGCACGTCGAGTGGACCCAGCGAAATGGCAACCGGGTCGATATCGGGGTGACGCAGCATCGGAGGAACTCCCGCAACGGCGACAGCGGCATCTGCGAAAGCGGCTGCCGAACGCACGAACGGCCGCTATTATGCCGTGCGACCCCGAACCCGGCCACCGCAACGAACCATGTGCCTCATCGTCATCGCCTGGCGGCAACACGCCGATTTTCCGCTGGTGATCGCCGCCAATCGCGACGAATTCCACACCCGCCCCACCGATCCGCTGCATTTCTGGCCAGACCACCCGCAATTGCTGGCAGGACGCGACCTGCGTGCGGGTGGCACCTGGCTCGGCATCACGCGGACGGGGCGCTTCGCGGCGATCACGAACCGCCGTGGCCACGAGGCACCCGCTGGCGCCCCGTCACGCGGCATGCTCACGCTCGACTACCTGCTCGAAGAAAGCCCGCCACGGCTTTATATACAGCGCCTCGGCAGTGAGTGTGAAAGCTATGCCGGCTTCAACCTGCTGGTTGGTGATATCGCCGGTGAACTGCATTACCTCGGCAACCGCGGCCCCCGCCTCGAGCACCTGCAACCGGGTGTCTACGGCCTGTCGAACGCGATGCTCGACACCCCGTGGCCCAAACTGCTGGGCGCTCGCGAGGAAGTGGCGGCACTGCTGCGCGGAGACCCGGACCCGCAGCGGGTGCTCGAGCTGCTGGCCGACCGCACGGTGCCACCCGATGAAACGCTGCCGGCAACCGGGGTCGGCCTGGAACAGGAGCGACTGCTCGGACCGCGCTTCGTTTCCAGCGAATGGTATGGTACGCGTGCATCGAGCTGCATACGCGTACGCCGTGACGGTCGGGTCGAGTTCACCGAGCGTCGCTTCGACGCCCGCGCCCGGCCACTGGCGACGCTGCAGTACGCATTCGACCTGAGCCCGCAGGTCGGCGTTTCGTCGGCATGAATGCCGACCTACGTAGGTCGGGTTTCAACCCGACGATTGACGCCGACATTCCAGTCGGCATGAATGCCGACCTACATTGCAGCATTGGCGCTTCGCGACTATAGATAGGCTCCTGATATATAGACGAACGCCACAGCGACAAACCCACAGGAACACCCATCAATGGACGAACCGACCACGAACCCGCCCTCGTCGAGCCAGAACAGCGCCTCGGGCTCCGTGCACGGCGGTGGCCGTCGTCGTGGCTCGCGACGCCGGCGCAAGTCGGGCATGAGTCCGGCCGCGATGGTGGGTACGGTACTCGCAGTAGTCGCAGTGGCAACGTTGGCGGCGTTCGTGGTCGGCTCAATCGTGAAACACAGCTCGGGCACCGCCACACAGCGCGCCGCACTACAGGACAACCAGCCGGACAGCAGCGATCTGCGCACCGAACTCAAGCGCATGCGTGCGGAAATGGACACGCTCGTGAAGCAGCGCCTGCCGCGCCTGAAGGTGCTGCAGTTCGACAAGGTCATCCCGATGAACCAGCCGTACGTGCGCAGCGTGCTGTTCACCGTGACCCGCTCGGGCGACAAGGAAAGCTACGAGTACACGATCATCCTCGAGAACGTCGACTCACCCTCCGCTCTCCCTGTCGTGCAGGTACTGCTGTTCGACCGCACCGGCGTGCAGGTCGGCGGCGACCGGGTCGAGGGCGCCGGAATGCTGCGCCCGGGAGACAAGCAGACATTTTCGGGCGAGATACCGCTGTTCATGGATGCAACGCCCGAGTACTTCTACGTGGACAGCGGCAAGCGCTGAGGGCTGTGTTGCCACCGGTACCGGGCGCTGCGAGCGTCTGAATTGGACTATCCTCCAGTTAACGATTCACCGCCTCTGCTGCCCTGGAGAACGGATTCTTGAGTCCGGAGTTCAACTATCAGATCGCCTTTGCACGCAACCTCGGCTGGGTGAGCGAGGCCGAACAGGCGATCCTGCGCGGCAAGCGCATCGCGATTGCGGGCCTCGGCGGGGTCGGCGGCAGCCACCTGCTCACGCTGACGCGCCTCGGCGTCGGCGCCTTCAACATCGCCGACTTCGATGCCTTCGACCTGCCCAACTTCAACCGCCAGGCCGGTGCCGGCATGCGCCACCTCGACCACCCCAAGGTAGAAGTGCTGCGCGCACTGGCGAGCGACATCAACCCCGAACTGGAACTGCGCACCTTCCCAAAGGGCGTGAACCCGGACAACCTGGACGCCTTTCTGGACGGCGTGGACCTCTACGTCGACAGTCTGGATTTCTTCGCGGTCCAAACGCGGCGGATGGTGTTCGCCGCCTGCGCATCCCGGCAGATCCCCGCGATCACTGCGGCTCCGCTCGGCATGAGCACGGCTTTCCTCGCGTTCCTGCCGGATCGGATGTCGTTCGAGGAATACTTTCGCATGGAGGGTCACAGCGAAAGTGAGCAGTTGCTTCGATTCCTGGTCGGCCTGTCTCCGGGAATGCTGCAGCTTCCCTATCTGGTCGAGAAGCGGCGCGTCAACCTCGACGGCCACGAAGGCCCTTCGACCGCGATGGCCTGCGAACTCTGCGCCGGCGTGGCCGGCGTCAACGCACTGAAGATCCTGCTGAACCGCGGTGAGGTGGTCGCCGCACCGAGGGGCCTGCAGTTCGACGCCTACCGCAACCGCCTGCGCACGACCTGGCGCCCCGGCGGCAACCACAACCCGATCCAGCGCCTGATGCTGGCGATTGCGCGCCGCAGCCTGAAACCCGCGCCTGCCGCACCCGAACCGCTGCCGCTGCAGAAGCCGGTCGAACGCATCCTCGATCTCGCGCGCTGGGCACCGAGCGGGGACAACGAACAGCCGTGGCGCTTCGAGATCGCTGCCGACGATCACGTCGTGGTGCACGCGCACGATACGCGTGACTGGTGCGTCTACGACCTCGACGGACACGCCAGCCAGATCGCCGTGGGGGCGCTGCTGGAAACCATCGGCATCGCCGCATCCGCCGAAGGACTGCAGGCGAATTTTTCCAGGCGCCCCGACTCTCCCGAAGACAGGCCGCAGATCGATGTGCGCCTGACACCGACAAGCGATCCCTCGCCCCACCGTCTGCTGCCTTTCGTGCGCGCGCGGGTGACGCAACGGCGGCCGCTCACCACGCAGCCGCTGGGCGAAGCGCAGAAAAAGGCGCTGGAAGCAGCAGTCGGGCCGGGTTACCGCGTGCTGTGGATCGAAGGCGCACCGCTGCGCCGGCAGATGGCGAAGCTGCTGTTTCACAGCGCACACATACGCCTCACGACCCGCGAAGCGTGGGAAGTGCATCGGCGCAACATCGAATGGGGCGCGCAGTTCAGCGAGGACCGCCTGCCCGACCGGGCGATCGGCGTGGACGCGCTCACACGCAAGATCATGCAGTGGGCGCTGCAGAGCTGGGAGCGGGTACGGTTCCTGAACCGCTACTTCGCCGGCACCTGGCTGCCACGCCTGCAGATGGACCTGCTGCCGGCCTACCGCTGCGCGGCGCACTTCCTGATCGTCGCCGACAAGCCGCTCGCAGGCATCGACGACCATATCGCGGGCGGCCGTGCCGTACAGCGCTTCTGGCTCACTGCCACCGGCCTCGCGCTGCAGTTGCAGCCGGAGATGACGCCGCTGATCTTCGCACGCTACGCGAGCGAGCACCGGCGCTTCACCGAAACACCGTCCTGCCTCGTCGCAGCCGAGCACGTCGGCAACGAACTCGCCGCGCTCACGGGCAACGGCCAGCTCGGCAGCGAAGGCGTATTTCTCGGGCGCATCGGCATCGGCCCCGCGCCCACGGCACGCTCGACCCGCCGGCCGCTGCAGCGGCTGTTGCGTCCCGTTCAACCCAGCAATCCATCAGAGTGATACCCGAATGAACCGCTTCACCCGCAGAATCCTGCCCACCGTTCTTGCCACGCTGATTCCGCTGGGCCTGGTGACTGGCTGCAGCGAACCCACCGCCGAGGAGCATGTTGCATCGGCGCAGAAGATGATCGCCGAAGGCAAGCTCGAATCGGCACGCATCGAGCTGTCGAGCGCACTGCAGCAGGCCCCGAACCTGGCACAGGCGCGCTGGCTGCTCGGCAAGGTCAACCTGGATCTGGGCGACGCGCCCGGAGCAGAAAAGGAGATCCGCAAGGCGATCGAGCTCGGCTACGAAGAGAACCATGCGCAACTGGAACTGGTGCGCACGCTGATGCTGCAGAACGAATCGGCACAGGTCATCAAGGAGACCAACTCGCTCGACCCGGACATCGACTCTGCCGATCATTCTGCGCTGCTTGGTCTGCGTGCGCAGGCGTTTGCAGCGACCGGCGATTTCGAGCAGGCCGAAGCCGTGGCCGGCGAAGCACTGGAACTCGAGCCGAAGTCGGTGCCGGCGATGACCGGGATGGCGCTGATCCATGCCTTGCAGCGCGATTACGGGACCGCGCACCAATGGCTGGACCGCGCGCTTGAGGCCGATCCGCAATCGGCCGAGGCGTGGAGCCTGCTCGGGCAGGTCGAACTCGAGCAGGGCAACGCGGCCAAGGCCGAACAGGCCCTGAGCAAGGCGATCGAGCTGCGCACGCACCCGAGCATCGAGTATGCGAAGCGGGCGCTGGCACGTGCGCAGCTCGACAAATTCGACGATGCCGCCAGCGATCTGGCCACCCTGAAGAAATCGGGGTTGGGAGCAAATCCCTATGTGAAGTACGTTGAGGGCGTCAACCTGTTCCGGCAGAAGAAATACGCGGAAGCTGCTGAGGCCTTCGAGGCCAGCAAGCAGGGTTCGAAGGATACTTACCTGCCACGCGAATACTACCTTGCTTCGGCCTACCTGGCGCTGGGACGCAACCAACAGGCTAGCAGCCAGGCCGAACTGATCAACAAACTGGCACCCAAATCTGCCCTGGCGCAACGTCTGATGGGTGCCGTGCAAATCAACCAGGCGGAACTGGAAGCGGCCACCGGCTTCCTGAAGGAATCCGTTGGCAGCAATCCGGACGATCCCGTTCTGCTGCGCATGCTGGGCTATGTGTCAATGCGCCTAGGCAACAGTGCAGACGCCGTGAACTACTACGAAAAGGCACTTGAGATCGAACCAGACTCCGAGAGTACCAGCAATGCGCTCGAACTGGCCCGCCTGATGGCTGGTCAGAAGTTCGACCAGCAGACAGCCAGCTCGGTTGCACAGACGGAAGATGGCGCGAACACCTTTACCCACGCATTCATCAAGGCGCTGGCACTGTTTCGCGACGGCGACCTGCCGGGAGCGCTGCGCGAGGCCAAGGCACTGGGCGAGAAGTACCCGGACAACGTCGAACCGATCAAGTTGATGGCCGCTTGCCATCTTGCGGCGGGCCAGTGGAGCGAGGCGCGACAAGAGCTCAGCAAAGTGCTTGAAATGAAGCCGGATGATTCGACTGCGGTCCAGAACCTGGCTCGCCTGGAGATCCGGGACGGCAACAATGATCAGGCCCGCAGCCTGCTCAACGGTTTGATCAAGGCGCATCCGACGGATACCGGAGCCCAGGAGCTCCTTGCACGATTGATCGAGGCTACCGACGGGCCAGCTGCAGCAGCCGCCATGCTCGGGCAGGCACTGGAGCGAAATCCTGAAGCACTGTCGCTGCGCAACGAACTGGCACGCGTGTATTGGGTGAGTGGGCAACATCAACGCATCATCGAACTGACGCAAGGGCTCGATGACAAAGACTTCACCAAACAACCATCGCTGCTCGAAAGACGCGCCAGGGCGCTGTTTGCAACGGGTGATGCGGACTCGGCGCGGCGTGAATTCAAGCGGCTGCTGGAACTGTTCCCCAAATCGGCACCAGCACACTTTGCCTACAGTGAAAGCCTGGTTGCGGCCAACAAGATGAACGAGGCTGCACAGCACATCAAGCTGGCGGTCGAACTCAATCCGTCGTACCTCCCTGCACGAGTCGGGCAGATACGGCTGATGGTGCGGGACAAGGACCTCGGGGGCGCCAGAAAGGCGCTGTCCGGGTTGCGCAAGGACTTTGGCAACAGCTACGAAGTGCTGGACCTTGAGGGCTGGTTTGCACTCGGCTCAGGCGACTACACCACTGCTACCGCGCGATACGAAGAACTCCTTGCCAGCAAACCCAACACTGGAGCGCTGATTCAGCTTGTGCGTTCGTTGTGGGCCGAACACAAATATGATGATGCGTTCAAGCGCATGGAGGGCTGGCTGCAGGAACATCCTGCAGACGTAGCCGTGCAAATGCAGCTTGCCGAAGGTTACCTGACGCGCGAACGCATTGCGGATGCGGGTACACTTTACAAGCGTATCGTCGACGCTCATCCAGACAACGTCCTGGCACTGAACAACCTTGCCTGGCTCAGCCGTGACGACAACCGCGCACAAGCGATCAAGTACGCGGAGAAGGCATTGAGCCTGGCTCCACAGGAGCCGAACATCATGGATACGTTGGGCATGTTGCTGCTGACAGGCAGCGACAAATCCCGCGGTCAGAAGTTGATCGAGCAGGCGGCAGAACTCGCACCGAACAACACAAGCATCCAGATCCATCTGGCACAGATCATGGTTGAGAACGGATCGGCTCCCAAGGCAAAGGCGCTGCTGCAATCGCTGCTGGAGAACGCTGGCGATACCCCCTCGGCTGCCGAGATCCGCGCCGCGCTGGACGCGATGCCCTGATCTCCGGTGCAATAAGATGAAGGTTGTTGCCATTTCAAACGCCCATGCGCTGGCGCATGTGTCGCGTCTGCTCGAAGTGGCCAAGCCAATGCGTGAGCAGGGTCACGAAATTCTGTTTGCTGGCACAGGCAAGTATCTCGAAATAGCGGCATGGGACGGATTCCAGACTCGCGAACTCCCCTACATCACCGTAGAGCGCGTGGTGCAGGCAGTGCGCACGCAAAGGCTGTGGGAGCTTTACCGGGAACCAGAGCTCGAGCAGTTCATCGCCGCGGAACTCGCGCTCTACGCCGAATTCAAGCCTGATTGGGTGCTGATCGACAACCGCCCGACGGCACGCACTTCGGCTGAAAAGGCGGGTATCCGCAGCGCGGCGGTTCTCAATGTGCATATGAGCAACTACCGCGAGATTCCGTTCTTCAGCTACGCCCAGCAACTTGGCGCCATCCCGGGGCTGGGGCTGCTGGACCGGCTCGAGAACTCCATCGAACGCCAGGTCTACGACCGCCTCGTCATGGGTGGACTGAACCGTGTGCGCAGGAAGATGGGCCTGCCACGCCTCTGCGCCTACGAGCACGAGGAGGGTGCGCAATACAGCTTCCTTGCAGATGTTCCGGCCTTCAATCCGGTCAGTCGATTACCGGAACGGGCACGCTTCATCGGACCGCTGACCTGGCACAACACCCTGCCCGCCCCTGCCTGCCTGGCGCGGCTGGACCCGCAACGACCACTGGTCTACTTCTCGCTGGGCAGCGAGGGGCTGGAGGAACTGGTGGGGCAACTGGCCGTGCTCAGCACGCGCGGCGTGCAGGTGGTGGTTGCCGCCGGAGCCGCGGATCTCTCGGCGTTGAAGCCCCCGCCAGGCGTGTATCTCGAACAGTACGTCAACACCGAGGCGCTGCTGCCGCACTGCCGGCTGGTCTGCTGCCACGGCGGCAACGGCACCCTGTACCAGGCGCTGGCACACGGCCTGCCCTGCGTGGTGGTTGCCACGCACGCCGAACAGCACTATGGCGGCAAGCGCATCCAACAATTGGGGCTGGGTAAGGCGATGACACTGAAGCAGCTGCGCCGGCGCGGCATGGCGAGCCTGGTTGCTGCGGTGAGCGAAGTGCTGGAAACACCGCATTATCGAGCCACAGCGCAGGCATTCATCCCCGAAGTGAAAAGAAACCTCGGCGGAGCCGCACTGGTGGCGCGGACGCTGTTGGGTGACTGAAGCGCTCCGCTACTGACCGACCGCAAGCCGAACGGGTTTCCCGGATACGGATTTCACGGGCGTCCGGGAAATTGGCATGGCGGGGATTCCCCCCACTACCGAAAGCGTCTTCCTGCTGACGAAGTTCGATGCTGGAGTCATGCTGAAATGAAAAAAGCGCGGCCAGGGCCGCGCTTTTTCTTTGCAGTCAGGTCGGGAAGATCAAGCCTTGCGGCGACGGGCTCCCATCCCCATGCCTGCCAGACCGATACCCAGCAGAGCCAGGATGCCAGGCTCTGGAACCTGCCTTACCACCTGCTCAGCCCGCACAGAAGTCGTCGCGTTCAGGCTCAAGGTGTACTTACCCG
>DAOLKH010000033.1:0-9647 GCA_035331685.1 Pseudomonadales bacterium | reverse complement strand
CTACAAGTATTTCGATGGCCGCGAGGCAGTATTGACCGCGGTGGCGGATGAGGTGTGTCGGCGATTCCGCCAACCGAAACCTGCAGTGCACTGGCAGCAGACGCTGCTGGCGTGGTTGTGGGCGTTGTCACGCCACGCGGAGCGTTATCCGGTCATGCCGTGGATCATCGGCCTGAACGGCAAGTCGCCGCCGGAGTGGGTGCGCATGACGGCTCCGGTCGCGCTGTTGCTGCGCAACGACGTGGGACTGCGTGGCCGCGCGCTGGCGACGGCGTGCCACCTGGTCACGTCGGTTCCGGTCAGCCTGATGCGCATGTTGCAGGCAGCGCCGGAATTCCTGCGCCGCGAATCGCTCCCCGATCTGACGGTCATGCAGTTGCAGGAGGACCAGCGCATTGCGTTGACCGAGGTGCAGAGCATGCTGCCCTCGCTGAAAAGAAGGGAGATCCTCGAAACCGCCTTTGCAGGGGTCGTTGGTGGTATCGAGGCGTTGAGTCATACAAAATATCCGAGCGCACAAGTCAATTAAATAGTTGACCCCTGTAGTTGGGTATTGGATACTGCCGCTGCGTTCACAACTCCCCCGGCGAGGCGAAATCAAGGTGCAACTCACGACTCGTGGTCGTTACGCCGTCACGGCAGTGCTCGACCTCGCGCTGCACGCGGAGACGGGTACGATGCGGCTTGCCGACATCGCCGAGCGTCAGGGTATCTCGCTGTCGTACTTGGAACAGTTGTTCGCACGTTTGCGTCGCGAGGGTCTGGTGGCCAGTGTGCGCGGCCCGGGTGGCGGGTACCGGTTGGCGCAACCGCAGGACCAGCTCAGCATAGGGCGGATCATCGACGCGGTGAACGAGCGTCTCGACGTCACACGCTGCGGCGGCAAGGCCGACTGCCAGCAGGGAGACACCTGTCTGACGCACCATCTGTGGAGCGAGTTGAGCGAAAATCTGCAGGAGTTCCTGCACGGCATCACGGTCGCGGATCTGCTGCGCCGACATCAGAGCGCCGACGGTGACGCGGCCAGCGGAGAGGTGATTTCATGACCGAACAGATCGAATCGCTGCTGAAGCAGGATTATGCGGCAGGTTTCGTCACGCAGATCGAATCCGAGACGCTGCCGCCCGGACTCAGCGAAGACGTGGTGCGGCTGATTTCGGCGAAGAAGGACGAACCAGAGTGGGCCACCGAGTGGCGTCTGGAGGCGTACCGGGGCTGGCGCTCGATGGTGGAGCCGACGTGGGCGCACGTGCACTTTCCGCCGGTGGATTTCGACGGTGTGTCGTACTACTCGGCGCCGAAATCGATGGCCGATCGGCCAAAGAGTCTTGACGAGGTCGACCCCGAGCTGTTGCGCACCTACGAGAAGCTGGGCATCCCGCTGCATGAGCGTGCCAAGCTCGCCGGTGTCGCCGTGGATGCGGTGTTCGACTCGGTGTCGGTGGTGACCACGTTCAGGGAGAAACTGAGCGAGGCCGGCGTCATCTTCTGTTCGATGTCCGAAGCCATACGCACGTATCCGGAACTGGTACGCAAGTATCTGGGCTCTGTGGTTCCCCGGCGCGACAACTTCTACGCTGCGCTCAATTCGGCGGTTTTCAGTGACGGCTCCTTTGTCTACATCCCGCCGGGTGTACGCTGCCCGATGGAGTTGTCGACGTATTTCCGCATCAACGAGGAGAAGACCGGGCAGTTCGAGCGCACGCTGATCATCGCCGACGAAGGCAGTCACGTCAGCTATCTCGAAGGCTGTACGGCACCGATGCGTGACGAGAACCAGCTGCATGCCGCGGTGGTCGAGCTCGTGGCGCTGAAGGGTGCGCGCATCAAGTATTCGACGGTACAGAACTGGTACCCCGGCGACCATGAAGGCAGGGGCGGTATCTATAACTTCGTCACCAAGCGCGGCATGTGCCACGATCACGCGTCGATCTCGTGGACGCAGGTCGAGACGGGTTCGGCGATCACCTGGAAGTATCCTTCGGTGGTGTTGCGTGGCGATCACTCGGTTGGCGAGTTCTACTCGGTCGCGCTGACCAACAACCTCCAGCAGGCCGACACCGGCACCAAGATGATCCATCTTGGAAAGAACACGCGCTCGACGATCATCTCGAAGGGAATCTCGGCCGGCCGCTCGAGCAACGCCTACCGTGGGCTGGTGCGCATCAGCCCGCGCGCCGAAGGTGCGCGCAACTACACGCAGTGCGACTCGCTGCTGATCGGCGACCGCTGCGGTGCGCATACCTTCCCGTACATCGAGAGCCGCAATGCGTCGGCCGTCGTTGAACACGAGGCGACCACCTCCAAGGTCAGCGATGACCAGTTGTTCCTGTGCCGGCAGCGAGGCCTGGATGCGGAGAAGGCGGTGTCGATGATCGTGAACGGTTTCTGTCGCGAGGTGTTCAGGGAGCTGCCGATGGAGTTCGCGGTGGAGGCGGGCAAGCTGCTCGAGGTGAGTCTCGAGGGGTCGGTAGGTTGAGGGGCACTCCCGGGTTGCAGCCCGGATCACAGGGGAATTTCAGGACTTGAACATGTTGAGCATTTCCAACCTGAACGCACGCATCGACGACAAGCCGATCCTGCGCGGCATCGATCTGGAGGTGAAACCAGGCGAGGTGCACGCGATCATGGGGCCGAACGGTTCTGGCAAGAGCACGCTCGGCTATGTGCTGTCGGGGCGCGAGGGCTACGAAGTCACGGCAGGCAGCGTGTCGTTCGATGGCCATGATCTGCTTGCAATGGCAACCGAGGAGCGGGCGCGGGCCGGTTTGTTCCTGGCGTTCCAGTATCCGGTCGAAATCCCCGGTGTCAGCAACATGGAGTTCATGAAGGCTGCGGTGGACGCGGTGCGCGCGCATCGCGGCGTCGAGGCGCTGGATGCGGTGCGCTTCATGCGACTGGCGCGCGAGAAGTGCGAGGCAGTCGGCTTGAAGACGGATTTCCTCAAGCGTGGCGTCAACGAAGGGTTCTCGGGAGGCGAAAAGAAGCGCAACGAGGTGCTGCAGATGATGCTGCTCGAGCCCCGGCTTGCGATCCTCGACGAAACCGATTCCGGTCTGGATATCGACGCGCTGCAGGTGGTCGCTGCCGGAGTGAACAGCCTGCGTGCGCCGGATCGCTCGTTCGTGATCGTCACCCACTATCAGCGCCTGCTCGATTACATCGTGCCGGATTTTGTGCACGTGCTGGCACACGGCCGCATCGTCAGGTCGGGCGGGCGCGAACTTGCGCTCGAGCTCGAGGAAAGGGGTTACGCGTGGATCGACAAAGAGGCCGGCTAGATGGGTGCATTCGATCGCAATCTCGCAGCACGCCTGTACGCGGGCGAGTCGGCACCCACATGGATCGAGGCACTGCGTGAGACGGCGCGCTCGGCCTGGGTGACCGCACCCTGGCCAACCCGCAAGACCGAGGCGTGGAAATACACCGCGCTGGATGCGCTCGGAGAGCGCGACTACCTGCGCCGTGCCACGGCAGCCGTTCCGCAGTTCGACGCCACAGTGCTGATCCCGGGGTTCGAAGCCGACCGGATCGTGTTCGTGAACGGTGTGTACCAGCCGACCCTGTCCAGCGTCACGGCGCAAGCCGGCGTGCGCGTGGTGAACTTCCGCAGCGCGAACTCCGCTGATCGGGCGATGATCGACCGGGCGTTGGGACGTCTCAGTGCCGAAGGTGACAGCCCTTTTGCTGCACTGAACGGTTGCTGGCTGGACGATGGGGTGCTGCTGCACCTGGATGCCGGTGTGCGGGCCGAACGTGCCGTGCACGTGGTGCATGTGGGAGCACCGCAGCCGCAGCCATTTGCACACGCGCAGCGCCTGCTCGCAGTGCTCGGACGCGGTGCGGACGTGGATCTGATCGAGCAGTTCGTCGACCTGCCGGATGCCGGAGAGTCACTGGTGACCGGACTCACCGAACTGCGCGTCGGCGAAGGCGCCCGTATCGGACACTACCGCCTGCATGCCGAGGATGAGCGTGCGATCCATATCGGTGCCGTGCATGTGGAACTTGCACGCGATGCGCGCTGCGAGGGTTTGCTGTTCGCACTCGGGAGTACGCTGAAGCGCATCGACCTGCGCCTGCACCACCGCGGACAGGGCGCTTCCTGCCGGCTCGACGGCATCTATCTGGCACGGCACCACCAGCACGTCGATCTGCACACCGCAATCGAGCACGAGGTCGCGCACGCGGACACCACGCAGGTCTATCGGGGCATCATCGACGATGCGGCGCGCGCGGTGTTCAATGGCCGTATCCATATTCATCCGCAGGCGCAGAAGAGCAACGCCGACCTCAGCAACCGCAACCTGCTGCTCAGCAACGAGGCCGAGGTCGATACCAAGCCGGAGCTGGAGATCTACGCCGACGATGTGCGTTGCTCGCACGGTGCGACGGTGAGCCGGATCGAAGAGAAAAGCCTCTACTACCTGCTGACGCGCGGAATCGGACGGCGCGAAGCCGAGGTGCTGCTCGGTTACGGTTTCGTCAACGAACTGGTGTCACGGGTCGGCAACGACGCGCTTGCTGCCGCGCTGCGCGATGTGGTGCGTGACTGGCTCGGACGGCCGGGCGGTGGTGCGCTGTCATGAGCGCGATCGGGTTCGACGTCGAGCGCGTGCGCGCCGAATTCCCGCTGCTCGCCCAGGAGGTGAACGGCAGGGCACTGGTCTATCTCGACAACGCGGCAACGACACAGAAGCCGGCCTGCGTGATCGATGCAATCGCAGACTACTACCGCACGATCAATTCGAACGTGCACCGGGGTGCGCATACCCTGAGCGATCGTGCGACCAGTGCGTTCGAGGATGCGCGTGATGCGGTGGCTGGCTTCATCAACGCACCGGCGCGGGAGCAGTTGATCTGGACCCGGGGCACGACCGAGAGCATCAATCTGGTGGCGCACAGTTTTGCGCGTGAACGACTGCGCGCCGGAGACCGCATCCTCGTTTCCGGCATGGCGCATCACTCGAACATCGTGCCGTGGCAGCTGGCAGCACGCGCGGCAGGAGCCAGCGTGGTACCGATTCCGGTTGGCGACCGGGCAGAACTCGATCTGGATGCGTTTCGCGAACTGCTCGACTCGCGTGTGCGCCTGGTCGCGCTCGAACACGTGTCGAACGCGATGGGAACCATCCACCCGGTTGCCGACATCATCGCCGAGGCCCACGCAGCGGGCGTGCCGGTACTGCTCGACGGTGCGCAGGCAGTTGGGCACATGCCGATCGACGTGCAGGCGCTCGATGTCGATTTCTACGCATTCTCCGGGCACAAGATGTTCGGACCCACTGGCATCGGCGTGCTCTATGGCAAGCGGGAGTGGCTTGAATCGATGCAGCCGTACCAGGGTGGCGGCGAGATGATCGAAAGCGTCGACTTCGACCACACCAGCTACGCACGTCTCCCGTACCGCTTCGAGGCGGGTACGCCGCATATCGCAGGGGCGATCGGGATGGGGGCAGCGATCGCATGGCTGCAGCGAATCGATCGGACGGCGGCCGCACGGCATGAAGACGCGCTGCTCGCACACGCGCTCGAACTCGCTGGCGATTTCCCCGGTTTCCGTCTGCTCGGTCGCGCTCCGTGCAAGGTGGCGGTGCTCAGCTTCGTGCTTGAAGGCGCGCACCCCCAGGACGTGGGAACGCTGCTCGATCAGCAGGGCATCGCCGTGCGCAGTGGCCATCATTGCGCGCAACCGGTCATGAATCGTTTCGGAATACCAGGCACGGTGCGTGCCTCGTTCAGTCTCTACAACACGCACGCCGAGGTCGAAAGCCTGTTCGCGGCGCTGCACAAGGTGCGGAGTTTCCTGTGAATGCCACGGTTGCAGAATTCGATCCCGCAATGCCGGTACGGATCACCGAGACGGCGTTGCGCCATTTCCGCCGGCAGATTGCAGCGAAGGGAGCCGCTGGGCTGCGACTCGGTGTGAAGCAAAGCGGCTGCACTGGCTACAAGTACGTGCTCGACCTGGTGAACGAAGCGCCAGCGGATGATGTGCGGATCGCCGTCGCAACCGATGTGGCGCTGTGGGTCGATCCCACGGCGCTCCCGATCGTGCGCGGCACCACGATCGACTACGCCCGTGAGGGGGTCAACAGCGCAGTGCGGTTCCTGAACCCGAACGTACAGGATCGCTGCGGCTGTGGCGAGAGCTTCAATGTCTCCGGGGAGGCAGCTGTCTGATGGAACGACGCATGGTGGTGACACAGCGCGATTGTCCCGCACGCCTGGTTCCGGTCGGTACGCCGATCATGATCCCCAAGGACACTTTCGTGACGCTCACCCAGGCGCTTGGTGGCAGCTACACGGTGACGGTCAACGGCAACATGGCGCGGGTCGACGGTACCGATGCGGATGCGCTCGGCCTCGAGGGAATCGATCTCGACTTCGAGGCGTCCGCTGACGGACAGATCTCGCGCGAACAGGTATTCGAGGTGCTGCAGACGATCTATGACCCGGAGATTCCGGTCGACGTGGTTTCGCTGGGGCTGGTATATGAAGTCGGCATCGATCAGGACGCCGGAGAGGTGTACATACGCATGACGCTGACCGCACCGGGTTGCGGCATGGGGCCGGTGCTCGTCGGTGACGTCGAGAGCCGTGTCATGAAGGTGCCGCACGTGCGCAAGGTCACGGTCGATCTGGTATTCGATCCGCCATGGACGCGCGATATGATGTCGGACGAGGCACGCCTCGCAACGGGGCTGTTTTACTGAACTCCGACTCAGGGCACGGACAGCAACAACATGGGTTCCAGCACTGCGGCAGCGTCTGCCGACGAGATCGTCGAGACGCTCGGCTTTTTCGACGACTGGGAAGATCGCTACCGCTACATCATCGACCTCGGGCGCGAGTTGCCCGAGATGCCGGTGGAGCGACGGCGTGACGAACTGTTGGTGCGCGGCTGCCAGAGTCAGGTCTGGCTCGACTGGCAGGAAGAAGATGGACGCATCGTTCTGGAGGCCGACAGCGACGCGCTGATCGTGCGTGGACTGATCGCGCTGATTCTCGCAGTCTACGACCGGCGCACCCCACGTGAGATCCTCGACTTCGATATCGAGGACTATTTCAGCCGGCTCGACCTGTTGCGCCATATCAGCCAGACGCGTGGCAACGGGCTGCGCGCGATGGTACAACGCATCCGTGACGTCGCGCAGGCACGCAGCGTCGCATAGGTTTTCCGACCACACGAGGGTTCCTCATCATGCGGCGCGACATCGAATTTTCCGGGTACGGCGGCACCACGCTGCGCGGCTGGCTGTATGTGCCGGAGGGGGCACGCAACGGTCCGGCGCTGGTGATGGCGCATGGCTTCTCGGCCACGATCGACATGGGTATCGATGCGTTTGCGCGCGTGTTCTGCGCTGCCGGCATCACGGTGCTGGCCTACGATCAGCGCAACCTCGGCCTGAGCGACGGTGAGCCGCGGCAGGAAATCAATATCTGGGCACAGGCACGCGACTACCGGCGCGCGATCGACTGGCTGGAGCAGCGCCCGGAAGTCGATCCACGGCGCATCGGGATCTGGGGTTCCAGCTTCAGCGGCGGGGAAGTGCTGGTCGTCGGTGGCTGTGACCCGCGCGTGGCTGCGGTGATCGCCAATGTGCCGTTTGCGAGCCTGCCAGACTTTGCCGAGCGCAGGCCGGAGCCCGGTGCCTTCGAGGCGATCAGGGCAGCCTTGTTCGATGAGAGCGGCAATGGACCGGCCGATGCCGGTGGTGACCCGATCGGTCCGCTCGCAGTGATCGCCGAGGAGGGCGTGGAACTGCCGGCGTTTCTGCCGTTCCAGGAGGCCACCGACTGGTTCCGCGAATACGGTTTGTGCAGAAGCAAGACCTGGCAGAACCGGGTCTCGCTGCGTGCCTTGCCGACCAGTTCCACGCCTGCCTTCGACCCGGCTGTTTGTGCGCCGCATATCGCGCCACGTGCCTTGTTGATGGTGCTTGCCAGCGAAGACCGCATGGCTCCGGTTGACGGCGCCCGGCAGACATTCGCGAATGCCGGCGAGCCGAAGCGCCTGGAAGTGATCGAGGGTGACCACTTCGTCGTCTATCAGGGTCCGGGGTTCGAACGCAGTTCGGCGGTGATGCGCGATTTCCTGCTCGAACACCTGTGAGCCGTACTGCAGGGGAGTGTGTGGTGCGATCGTTCACCGCCGATAGCCAGGTCGAGTGTATGCAGCCCGGACGCTACCGGGTGGCGTTGCCCGCGGAGTGGGACATCGCCGGCAAGGCCAACGGCGGTTTCATGCTGGCGCTTGCAGCGCGTGCGATGGCAGCCGAAGCAGGGCGACCGCACCCGGTCACGATCACGGCACACTTTCTGGCGCCGGGGCAGCCCGGTCTGGCCGAGGTGCAGACTCGGCTCGTGAAGCGCGGCAAGCGCTTCTCGATCCTGAGCGCCACGATGTCGGCGGCACAAACGCCGTTGCTGCAGGTGCTCGGGACCTTTGGCGATCCGGGCGAAGCAGCGAGCGAATTCTGCATCATCGACGGCGCGCCACCCGCGTTGCCCGAACCGGATGCCTGCGTACGTTACGACGGTCCCCCGGGGCCGCCCACGATGTACCGCAATATCGACCTGCGTCTGCATCCCGAGGATGCCGCGCTTGCCGGCGGCAAGCCCAGCGGTCGCATGCGCGTGCGCGGCTGGTTGCGCTTTCCGGGGGATGCGGTACCCGATGTGATGAGCCTGCTGGTTGCAGTGGATGCGTTTCCGCCTACCGTGTTCAACGCCGACCAGCTCTCGCTTGCCTGGGTGCCGACGATCGAGCTGACGGCACACCTGCGTGCGCGCCCTGCGCCGGGGTGGCTGCGTGCGGTCTTTACGTCGCGCTTTCTCACGGGTGGTTTCGTCGAGGAAGACGGTGAGATCTGGGATGAAAGCGGGGTGCTGGTTGCCCAGTCGCGGCAGCTGGCGCTGGTGCCTCTGTCGCAGGAGAAGAAGCAATGAAGACACGTGCCGCGGTTGCATTTGCTGCCGGCAAACCCCTCGAGGTGCTCGAGGTCGATCTGGAGGGACCGCGTGCCGGCGAGGTGCTGATCGAGCTGAAGGCCTCCGGCGTCTGCCACACCGACGCGTTCACGCTGTCGGGAGATGACCCCGAGGGTGCGTTTCCAGCGATCCTGGGCCATGAGGGGGCGGGTATCGTGCTCGAGGTGGGGCCCGGCGTGAAGTCCGTCGCACCGGGCGATCATGTCATCCCGCTCTATACGCCCGAATGCCGCGAGTGCGAGTACTGCCTGAATCCGAAGACCAACCTCTGCCAGGCGATCCGCTCTACCCAGGGGCAGGGATTGATGCCGGACGGCAGCAGTCGCTTCTCGCTCGATGGCAGGCCGATCCTGCACTACATGGGCTGCTCGACCTTCTCTAACCATACCGTGCTGCCGGAGATCGCGGTGGCGAAGATCCGCCCCGACGCACCCTTCGACAAGGTCTGCTACATCGGCTGTGGCGTGACCACGGGCGTCGGTGCCGTGGCGTTCACGATGAAGGTGGAACCGGGTGCGACGGTCGCCGTGTTCGGCCTGGGTGGAATCGGTCTCAACGTGATCCAGGGTGCGCGCATGGTGGGAGCCGCGCGCATCATCGGCATCGACCGCAACCCGGCGAAAGCGGAACTCGCGCGGCGTTTCGGCATGACC
>DAOLKH010000032.1:0-9922 GCA_035331685.1 Pseudomonadales bacterium | reverse complement strand
GCCGGCACGGCGCACCCAAGCGCTGAACTGTCTACGTAAGCGGGGCAACTTCAGTTATTGCCAATCCACGCAGCGTGCACGACGTATTAATTGCTACGATATACGTCTTTTTTGCACTGACATTTGTGACTGTAATTGTATGAAAATCATGTATAATTAACGACTTGCGTGCCTTTGTCCCGGCTATGTCTATCCTGCTCGTCACTCCTTGCACGCAACGCAAACCCGGCGCTGCCCGGCACCCAGTCCTTCGTGCGTCAGACCTGCCGTGCGGCACACAGTCGAGCGTGGCTGAAGCGTGGGTTGCGCGAGTACAACTGGCCGGTACCTGCGCTCCGGCGAGCGCACTCTACGGCGGTCGCGGTTTCAACGAAGCGCTGGCAACGGTAGCGCCGGACAGCGGGGCGCTGTGGATCGTCTCGGCCGGGCTTGGGTTGCTTGATGCGCGCACCCAAGTTCCGGCCTACGACCTGACCGTTACCCCGGGAGGTACCCACAGCGTGCAGGCGCACATCAGCGACGGGCGTTTCTGTGCCCGGCAATGGTGGGCGATGCTGAATGCTTGTCTGCGCAAGGGGTGGAATCTTGCCGCGCTCGTGCAGGAGCACGCACAGGCGACGGTTGTCGTAACGCTGTCGGCGGCCTACGCCGCACTCGTGGCTGATGATCTCGCAGTGCTGCCGGGGTCTGTCCTGGCTCGCGTACGTATCGTTGGCCCGGCTTCGGACAGCGTGCTGCCGCCCCCCCTGCGGCCGTGCTGGATGCCGTACGACGTACGCTTCGATGGTCCGGACGGCCCGTTGCCCGGCACGCGCGCCGACTTCGCACAGCGTGCCGCACGGCATTTTGTCGGGATGATCGGACGCGGCGGCAGTACGGCATCAGCCGCCGAGCATCAGGTGGCCGTGCTCGATATGTTGCGTGACTGGCGACATGCACCGGTGCCGGATCGACGTCGTCTCGACGACGCCGGCATTCGCGCATTCATCCTGCGCCGCTGGGAAGCGGCCGGTGGCAGCAGTTCGCGGATGCTCCGGTTGCTGCGCGACGAGGAGCGCATCTGCTGCGAACAGGGGCGTTTCGCAGCGCTGTTCCGGACCATCAAGCAGGAACTCGATCGATGAACGGTGAAATCTCGCTCCGACCCGAGTGCTTGACCATGTGCGCACTGCGCTGTACCCAAGCCGATACGGGCACTCGCGAGATTGCGGTACCGGTAACCGCGTTTGTCGCGCCGGACATTGCCACCCAGCGCGAGCAGTTCATTTTGGCCAACAAGGCCAGGCTGAGGCAGACTCGTTTAATCAACGAATGGCTGCTGCGCGAGTTCGCCATGCGTAAGGTGCCAAGCCAGTTCTGCTGGTTGCTGAACAGCGAGTCGCTTGCCGAACCGGCTAAAGCCTTGCACAGTGCCCGTACGCACGTTGCTCCGCACTGCCACGGAATCACGAGTCGCTGGAACAGCCTTGCTTCGAACGAAATCCAGAACACCCCCTATCACGTCCGCTTGCTGACGGATCAACTGCTGCGCATCGACGCCGCCGTAAACCTGCGAAGCGCCGAATGAAATTTCTCTACGCCGACAGTCTCGACTATGTCGATCCACGCTTTGACTTCGAGAAAGATGAATCTCCGTCCGATCGCGAAGCGTATTGGGACGATCAGTATCCGCACGAAATTCTCGGTTATGCACCGTATGACGGTCTGCTCGTGTCACGAGCGATCGTCGACGGCCATCATGGGGTCGGCAAGTATCCGCAACCGCTGGCAATGCGATTCCGACTCGTTGGCGCCCGCACCTTTCTGCGTTTTGACCGTCCGGAGCATGCGGGTCGGCCAATATTCGGCGATTGTGGAGCGTTCTCGTATGTCAACGAGGATGTGCCACCATATACGCCCGACGACATGATCGACTTTTACGAAGACGGTGACTTTACACACGGTCTGTCGATTGATCACATCATTTTCGACTTCGTCCCTGATGCAAAGAATTTCTGGCAGGGCATCGACGGTCAGAATCCGGAGGCTGACGATCGCTATCGACGTTACCGATTGACACTCGAGTTGGCTGAGGAGTTCATCACTCGTTGCCGACAGCACCGGGTCGGTTTTGAGCCAGTTGGGGTAGTGCAGGGCTGGTCGCAGAAATCAATGGCGGAGGCTGCGCTGCAACTTGCACGCATGGGCTATCGCTACCTGGCACTAGGCGGCATGGTGCCGCTCAGTCCACCCGACATCCACGCGGCCCTGCGCGCCGTTCACGCTGCGCTAGACGGGTTTCCGCACGTACGTCTCCATATCCTCGGCTTCGCAAAGGCCGACCATCTTGAGGAATTCGTTACCCCTGGTCGTTATCCGAAACTTGCGAGCATCGATACCACCTCGCCATTACTGCGTGCTTTCAAGGATTCGCGACGCAACTACTATCTGCCGACACCGGATGGGAACATCGAGTACTATGCTGCGATCCGCATCCCTCAGGCGATTGAGAGCAACATCCTCAAGCGTGCGGTGAAGAAGGGCATCTATCGCACTGAGGATCTGCTCGTGATGGAGCGTGACGCACTCGGAACGTTGCGGGCTTACGACCGCGGTACGGCGACGCTGGAACAAGCACTCGATGCAGTGCTGAGTTATGCCAAGCCGCTGATCATCGAGGGCTACAGCCCGACAGCGGCCGATGAACGGCGGTTGCGTCAACTCGACGCGATGTACCGTGACACGTTGCGCGCCCGTCCTTGGAAACGCTGCCGCTGTCCAATCTGCAGCAAGGTTTCGGTCGAGGCGATTATCTTTCGCGGCAGCAACCGCAACAAGCGTCGAGGTATCCACAACCTCGACGTGTTCTACAAACACCTGCAAAACCTGCGCTGAGGCCCCGATGAGCGACTGGCTCGTATATACCGCTCTGTTGCCGCGCCAGAGTGCCACGCATACCGTGTTGTCGCTATGTGCACGCGCCAGCGACATTCTACGCTTCGCGCTAATCGACCGCATCGGTCGCAATGAAGACGGCAGCCTGCGCGGTTTCCAGCGTCCACAGGTCGCCAGTCATATCCGGGAAATCCGGCAATACCTCGCCACGCCCGATGCGGTGCTGCCGAACGCGATCGTTATCGCCTTCACGGCCGAGGCTGGGGTACAAGTCGAAGTGCTCGGCAATGGACTTGCGCGCGTCAGCATTCCGGTAGGTGGCGAACCTGCCGGTTTTGTCGTCGACGGCCAGCAACGTCTGACTGCGCTGTCCGGCCTTGCGGAAAAGGATTTTGACGTATGCGTTTCGATCCTGATCTGCGCCGGCGTCGAAGAGTTGCGCAAGCAGTTCATCCTGATCAACAACACGCGTGCCCTGCCGAAAGCTCTGATTTACGAATTGCTGCCGTCTGTCGAGGGATTGCCAGACCGTCTGAGCGGTCGTACCAGTGCTGCGCGCATGGTCGATCGCCTGAACTACGACGAAGAATCTTCACTGCACGGACAAATCAAGCAACACACGAATCCGGTCGGCCTGCTGCAGGATACGGTGCTGCAGAAAATCGTCATGGACTCCCTGAGCGGGGGCGCACTTCGCAGTTTCGTCAGTTCGAGCCGCAGTCGCTTCACTGAGACCCTCGATATCGAGAGCGAAGCCTTTGAACGCGGCTTTCGCCTGCTCAGCAACTTCTATGCAGCCGTGCAGCAGGTCTTCGATGATGCCTGGATCAACCAGACGCCGCGCAGCTCACGCCTCGTACACGGGGTCGGTTTGGTTGGGACCAGTTTCGTCATGGAATACCTGCACGCAGTAAGCGGTGCATTCGACACAGCCGACTTTATCCCGGCTCTGCAGGCGCTGGAACCGCACACGGCCTGGACGCAAGGCTATTGGAACTTCGACGGTGAGGAGCTCAAGTGGAACTCGCTACAGTTTCTGCCGAAACATTATCGCGGACTCGGCAATTACCTCGTGCGCGTGCTGAAGCAGCAACGGCGGCAGGCGCGGCTGGCGGAGGAGGATTGTTCGGGTTGAAGTTCCCCGATCAAGGGCGCTTCAGGACGTGCTGCTGCCAGCCACTGCGAAGCTTTGCAACGATTTGCTCGCTGTTTCCACGAGGCTGCAGGTCCCGGCTCCGGGTGCCATGAGCAGACGATCCGCACTCCGGACCGTGTCCTTGACGCAGTAGTAGGCTTGGTGGCTGCTGCGCTTCCACGCGAACACGAACAAATCGACGCTGCGAGCCAAGGATTTCAGCTGATCGGTACAGACCTCATCCGCTGCAAGGTCGATTCTGAGTCCTGGATACAACTGTTTGAGCACATCCCGTGCCCGGTGGCTCGCAGCCGTTTCCAGCGAATACAATGCAAGCCGTAAACCCGCCACGCCCGTGCCCTCCTGGTTACTAGCGCAGTCAGCCGCCGCATCGGACGCGGGTTCGAAGGCGATGCCGCATTCTCCGGCCAGCATTGCAAGCATTGTGCGCTGTGTTTTTGTCAGGCGGGTTGCACAGCGACGGGCAAGATCGAGCGTCCGGGTCAAAAGTCGCAGCCGGGCGGATTCATCTCGACACGGGGCGACCGCTAACAAATCGCAAATCTCGATGGATCGATCAAGCGTATGCGGGGAGTCCACGACTTCGAAAATGGCGTGGACTTCATCGACGACGTTTACATAGGCAGTGCGATCGACGCCGGCTCCAATCAGGATGCGTTCGAGTACTGCCCGCACCAGCATGAGCCCCTCATTGCCGAAGGCATCACGCATGCGCAGGGTTTCGAGCAGTGCACGATAGACCGGCAGCCAGTGCGCCGATGCCGGCAGTCGCTCGACGAACAACTCCTGCCAGAGCGGAAGCACTTGGTCATAGACATCCGGGTGCATGACGGCCAGATCAATCAGGATGTCAGCCGCGGCCTGTGGCAGACCGCCTTCGGCGGCGAGTGCTGCGGTGTCCCAAGCCCGCGTGCCCTCGCGCCAGCGGGCAACATAGTCAGCGGCCGACTCCGGACCGTCCGGGCGCCAGGAGAAGCGCTCCACCCAGGTTGGCATGACGGGCACGCAGCGAGTTGCGTAATCGCACACGCGCTTCCACATGTTCGGGGATGCCGCCTGCACCGCCGCCCTCAAGGAGGGGGCCGCGGTCTGCACGCGGTCACGTACCGCTGCGGCCCGCGTCGGATCCTCGATCTCGCGTGCACAGCGCAGCAGCGCTCGCAGCGCAGGCAGCGAGTCCGGCTGTGGCCACCACAGTTCGTACGCACGGTCGAACTGCTCGGCCTCAAGTGCGGCCTGCGCAACTGCAGCCGGATCGACAGCGGTCTGCAGCGCCAGCACCCGTGCGCGCAAGCCAGCATCAACCGCTCCGAAGCTCTCGAGCGGTAATTTGTCGAGCAGTCCGACACAGATCAAAGGATCCGGCGAGGCCTGCGTCAGTTCGTAGAGCAGGAAGCTCTTGAGAACGGCCGGACGGCAGGAACTGCCTCGCGTCCTGAATAGCGGCAAGGCGAACGTCAGTAATTCACTGCGAAACTCGGTGATCAGCCGGTCTGGTTCGGCAGTAGCCTCGAAAGGTGCGACGTGAAATTCGTAGAGCGCCTGCACGAGATCGCCATAGGTTTCCGGCGGCAGCCGCAAACCCAGCAGCGAGGCTAGCAGCCGATGCCCGACAATCGCTTCCCAGCGGCTGAAGGCGGCAAGCAGGCGGATATCGAGAAAGAGGGCATTCTCGGCGCTCAGACCGTGCCGTCCGCGCAATTCGCTGATCGCTGCGCGGGCTGCGGGTTCGTCGCCTGTGAGCAGTGCCCGGTCGAAGCGGGCACGGACTTGGGCAAAGGTTTGCGGAATTGCCGCGCAATCCCGCGGGCGACGTTGCAGAAGGTTCCAGTAGCGTTGCCACTGTTCAGCGATCTTCGAGTCGTAGCCGCGCTGTCCAGCAAAGCGAAGCACTCTTTGCCCGAAGGCAGCGGGCACCAGAGCGTCTGCTGTCGTGGAGCCATCCACATTCATTGCCTCGAAACGAGCGTAACTTGGACCGACGAATGCCATTATATCGTCAGCCAGGGCACGGGCTTGCGCATCGTCTGAAGCGCAGGCATACCACGTCGTTTCTGCGGCAGTTTGATCCCGATACGGGAACAGCAGTGCCTGCCACTCATGTCCCTGGGAATGATGGTGCAGCGCCGGCTTCAGCATTTCCATGATCCTGCGTTCAGCTTCGGCGCAGTCGGCCGGGTCCAGTCGATACAGGTTCGGTGCAGCGAAGAAGGACTTCTGCCATTGCACAGCCTGTGCTTTTCGGGCAGCAACTGCGGAATCAGCGGTCGGATTCATAGGTACTGAAATGTATGCGAGCCTTGGCAATGTCCGCCGATGCGAAACTCACGGTGACGCTCTCGTCGTTGATGGCAACACCGTTTTCGGTCAGGTTCATCGAGCCGTCCACGAAAGCGGTTTCAGTCAGCAAGCCCTTGGTGTGAAGATACGCAAGTTCGGTGCAGGAGCACTGTGGCTGCAGCGCGAGGTCTGCGACCGCTTCGTTGAAACGTAGCCGGAAGCGGCGGTTGTGTACTTCCGGCCGGGTATAGATGCGTATACGTGTACCGTGTGCCGCCAGCGTTGTCAGCACTTCAATCAGGTGGATCTCGCGCCGCCCCCACTGTGGATTCAAGGTGTCGAATTGCCCGGTCCGGTTATCGAAAATGATGACGTTGCTGATCCACGGCGCGACGACGAAGATTTCCTCGCCCGGCGCAAGTAGTTCCTGCGCAAACAACAACGCCAGCATGTCGCGCACCGCAAACTGCGCGGTCGTCGCGCCCTTGAATATCTTGCGTGTTGTCATCGCCCGACTCCAGGCAGTTCGAAAGCAATCTCGACGTGACCTGCGCGGCGCTCCACGCCAGCGAGCCGCACATACAGGTTCAGGTATTCGAGCTGGATCGGTTCCACGATGACCGTTGCCATGACCTGCCGCAGTTGTGCACGAGCGGCAGTCGGCAAGCTCATCGTCGCTTGTCCCGTCTGCGCAAGACGTTCGTACAGCCGCGCCTGCCAGTCCGCGGCGGTGCCGTCAATCGGTGATTCGCGAGGTGTGAGCCACTGCCCAAGCAACAGTCGCTCGGTCTGCACTGGCAGGTCGTTGAAGCGATTTTCCAGAGGCAGTGCGTGGGCGCGCAAGGCATGGCCGCGTGCCCAAAGCAGGCTGTAGATCACGTTGAAGCGCCAACCCTCGCGCTCGTGCACAGGAGGAATCTCGAACCGCGCTTCGGCAAACGCACGTTCGATCCGGTCATCATTGCTGAACATGGCTGCGATCACACGGGCATCGACCTCGATCTGCAGACGCGCTTCCAGTTGATTCCAGGCAGCGAGAATATCTGCGAGCACCGAATCCAGTCCGACCGGTGTACCGGTGCGCAGCAAACGACTGCTGAGCGCGAGTAGGTAGCCATGGAACACGGCATGCCCGCGCTCCAGCAAACTCCGTCGCAGACAGGTAAAAGCGGTTTCCGCTTCTGCAATGCCCTGCGCCATGCGGACGGCGGCGAATTGTTCGGCCAACTTCTCGTCACGTTCGGTGCCGATCCACTCCAGAACGTCGCGTAACTGCCCGTCGATCAATTCGAATTCCGACGGCATCAGTGCGTTTTCGACCCGTCGGAAGAAGCGCTCCGGTTCCTGGGTGAGCACGTCGAGGATCTGCTCGATCAGGCCATTTCCGCCGGGATGGATCTCGCTGATCCAGATTTCAGGCACCGGCGGCCGACTGCCGTCGGCACGCGGACCCGGTTCGATGTCCACGGCGAGATCCTCGGTGTCGACCTCCGGGCACGATTGCTGGATCGCATCGAGCAGGGCTGCTCCCAGAGTATGGCGCACCGTATCGAGCAGCCAGTCGTCCCAGTCCGCATCAATGGGGACGTACAGCACGCACGCGCAGCCAGCGAGTGCGCCGAGTACGTCCTGGTGGGCGAGCAGTTTTTCAAGATCGGCCCGCAGATGGTCTGGAGTCCGATCTTCGACGTCATCGTCGCTTTCGTCTCTGCTTTCGGTGTCATCGGGTGTCGATGACTGGAACACGACTTTGAGCACCAAGCGCAGTAATTCGGTTCTGGCACCCGACGCAAGGACCTTCACGGCCATGGATACGTCGCAATCCTGCTTCCGACATTCGAGCGCGATCGCGGTCTGAAACACCTGTGCGAGCCATTGGCGCAGGAAGACGTTCGGTACGTACGCCGCCAGTCGGCTACCGTACACGGTTTCCCGAAGAAACCGGGCACTGCGTGCGGCATGCAGAACGCAGGCATCATCCCAGGCGATCGCCCGATGCAGCGTCGCCGGCAGTTTCAGCACGAAAACCAGTGCATCGGCCTCCATTTCGAAGCCAAGTGCACAGTCATGATCTGCATGTGTGAACCGCCACCGGATGCGCTGCTCGACGGTTTCCAGGCCGTGGCGAATGCGCAAGTCTGCCTGCGATGCGACCGCGTATCGACGCACGACGACGGGCGTTTGCGCGGCGTGTGTATGGGCCTGGATGACCTCTATCAGGCCGGCGATCCCGACGGTTTTCTCCGGCACCGGTAATTCCATCGGCCGGCCGCGCGCGAATAACTGACTGCGCCACTGCAGGCGGGCATTCGACTTGTCGACCACCCGCGGTTCGCCGGCCGGCAGGGCTCCGCCGACCTTGGCGGCATTGCCCGGTGGTACCCGCAGTTGGGCCGAAACCGGGCGGTACGCCGGCCGATGCCCGACCCGTCCGTCTTCTTCCAGCATGGCCATGGGGGGGTGAGACTGCAGGCCGAACCAGAGGCCGATATCGGCATCGCATTCGACATCGGGCTGTCCGGCTTCGAGCAGGGATTGCAGTTCGGCGGCACCAGGGCCAAGCCATAGTGCCACATCGAAGCGCCGCGAGATCTTGCCGGGTGCGAATTCGTTCAGACCCTGAACCAGCGGCAGATATCGCGTTTCCTCGTCGCTGCTGACCCCGTCGGGCCGTTCGAGGAGCAGTTCCGGCAGACTGAGATCGCTGAACAATGCCGCGGGCACGAATTCCGGCAGCGGATGGCCGACCGCGTAATCGGTCTGCGGTCCTTCGGACCCGCGCCAGTCCGAGGCGAGGCGGCGCAAGGTCGTCGGAATGACGTTCAAAAGCAGGGCACGTGGTGGCTTCCATAGCAACGGCGCGAGATCCTCCGTTGCAAGATCGAGTGCTTCTCCCAGATGATCTGCGAGTCTCGCGGTTGCCTCGGGTTGATCAAGTATTTCGCTCAATAACCGGACCAGCCGGATACGGCGCAAGCGGGCCGACAGCCGGTTAGGCCCGGACCAGCGCTCCTGGCTCGATATCGACGCGGGCATGAGTGCCAAAGCCTGACGCTGGATGTCCTTCCAGTCAGCCAACTCCAGCGGAAAACTCCGATCTCGTACCAGCGCTTCCAGACGCTGCTTCAATTCCTTATCGAACCTGAATTCCTGCGGTCCGCTCAGATCGCGCCAGATCGCGCCGGACGGTTCGCCCTGCTGCATGTGCATGCCGAGATAGTCCAGCAGCGCATAGGTTGCCTGCATGCGCTGGATGTAGCGATTGCCGAGCGGCAAGGCGCGCGGTGGCAAATCCGGATCGAAGAACTGCTCATAACTTTGGTAGGCAACCCGGTCGCGGCCGTAGTCCGACAGTACCATCAGCGTCCACGGCCGCATGTGACGCTGGCGACCGGCGCGGCCCTTGCGCTGGAGAAACTGCGCCAGATCGCGCGGCGCCTTGTGCTGCAGCACAACGCCAACCGCAGGATCGTCGTAGCCGACCTCCAGTGCTGCGGTGGCCACGATCACTTCCGCACTGGCTGCGACGCCCTTGTCGTAGGACGTGGTACGACCGACCGTCAGACGCCGCGACAGGTCGTGACCGATCTCCTCGCAGGCCCGCCAGTCCTG
>DAOLKH010000031.1:0-9927 GCA_035331685.1 Pseudomonadales bacterium | reverse complement strand
CAGGCGGGAGATATGCAGCGGTGTGCGCTCCGTTTCGCGGCTGAGGAACAGGGTGTCGAGTGCCGAAAGCTGCTGCATCATCGCGCTCCGTAATGATCGTTATGCGGCTGCAGTATAGAGGGTGACGCTCGGGCGAGCCCTGCTTGTCGGGGGGCGAGCGAGCGTCCGATAATGCGGTGCGCGCCCACGGAAGGGCAGCGGAGATGCGATCGGGATGGCATCTCCTGGAACAGGGAGGAAAGCAAGACATGATCGAGATCAAGGCCGGTGTGTCGCGCCCGTGGATGCGCGTCACGCTGATCGGCCGCATCCACGCCTGCGATTTCAGCGATACGGCGATGCCTGCTGCCGAGCGCCTGCGCGAACGCGACGGGCGCATCGGGTATCTGGTGCTCGACGTCCGGCGTTTTCATGGCTGGAGCGGTGGCGGGACCTTTGCGGCCCAGATACGTTTCCTGCATGCGTTCGGGCGCAGTGTGGAGCGCGTTGCAGTGTTCGGGCCGCCTGCATGGAGCGGCGCAGTACCGGCGATTGCCGCGCTGTTTGTGGCAGCCGAAGTGCGCAGTTTCACGCCGGGGCAGGGCGGTGTGCTGCGCCGCTGGTTGCGCCGGCGCAGCCCCTCGGGGGGAGACAGTGCGCCAGGCTTTCGACGATTGCCTGCGTGAGTCGTTCGAGTTCGGCATCGCTGATAACGAACGGTGGCATCGTATAGACGAGTCGGCCGAATGGACGCAGCCACACGCCACGCTCGACGAACGCGGCAGTGATCTCGCGCATCGGGACCGGCTGTTCGGTCTCGATCACGCCAATTGCGCCGAACACGCGCACATCACGTACCGCGGACAACTCGCGCGCCGGGGCGAGGCCGGTGCGCAGTCCTGCCTCGATGCGCGCCACCTCGCGTGACCACGGCTGGGCCAGCAGCAGCCGCGTGCTTGCGAGCGCGAGTGTGCAGGCCAGAGGATTGCCCATGAACGTGGGGCCATGCATCAGCGCGCCTGCTTCGCCAGCGCACACCGTAGCGGCGATGCGATCACTGGTCAGTGTGGCTGCCAGTGACATATAGCCACCGGTCAGGGCCTTGCCCACGCAGAGGATGTCGGGAGCGATGCCAGCGTGTTCGCAGGCGAACAGCCTGCCGGTGCGCGCGAAGCCGGTGGCGATCTCGTCGGCGATCAGCAGCACTCCGTGTGCAGAACACAGGGCACGTACGCGGGCCAGAAAGTCCGCAGAGTAGAAATGCATCCCGCCGGCGCCCTGCACCACCGGTTCGAGGATGACGGCGGCAATGCACGGTGCGTGCTGCTCGAGCAGGGTCGCGAACGCGCGGACGTCTTCTTCGCGCGCGGGATCCGCCGGGTCGCCTCCCGGACGCGGTGCGAACAACTGTCGTGCCAGCACGCCGTCGAACAGGCGGTGCATCCCGGTCACCGGATCGCAGACCGACATCGCCATGAAGGTGTCGCCATGGTAGCCACCGGCGAGCGTCAGCAGGCGCGTGCGTTCGCGCTCGCCGCGACTCTGCCAGTACTGCAGGGCGATCTTGATCGCGACCTCTACCGCCACCGAGCCGGAATCACAGAGGAACACCCGCTCCAGTTGTCCCGGCGTGATGCGCGCGAGCAGCGCGCAGAGCTCGGCTGCCGGTTCGTTCGTGAGTCCGCCGAACATCACGTGAGCCATGCGCTGCGCCTGTTCGTGCAGGGCGCGGTTCAGTACTGGGTGGTTGTAGCCGTGAATCGCTGACCACCACGAGGCCATGCCGTCGATGAGTTCACGCCCATCGGCGAGCTGCAGGCGCACGCCCCGCGCCGAGGCCACCGGATAGACCGGATCGGCTGCGATCGCGTGTGCGTACGGATGCCACGCATGACGCCGGTCCAGTTCCAGCCACGCAGGCTCGGCAGACGGTTTCCGCTGATCTGCCATATGGTCAATCCTGCAGCAGCGTGGAAAGGGCAGGCAATACGTTGGCGAGAATCAGCGGCTGCGCTGCCGCTTTCGGGTGGATGCCGTCTTCCTGCATGAGTTCCGGGTTGGTCGCTATGCCTTCGAGCAGGAACGGAACCAGTGCACTCGTGGTCTGTTCCGCGAGTGCACCGTAGATCGCGTGGAACGCTGCGGTGTAGCGTGGCCCGTAATTCGGCGGTATGCGCATGCCGAGCAGCAGCACCTTTGCTCCGGCGCGCTGCGCATCGGCAATCATCTGTGCGAGGTTGGCGTGGATCACGGCCGGAGCAAAGCCACGCAGCCCGTCATTGCCTCCGAGCTCGAGCACGACGATGCGGGGACGGTATTCGGCCAGCAGTTGCGGCAGCCGTGCCTTGCCGCCTTCGGTGGTTTCGCCGCTGATGCTGGCGTTGACCACCGCGCAGCCGTCGAGCCGTTGCGCGAGCAGGCTGGCCCAGCCCTGCCCGACCGGAACGCCAAACCCGGCGCCGATCGAATCGCCGAGTATCAGCACGCAGCCCGCGTTGCCGCGCGCCGCCAGCGTGACGAATAATGCCAGCAGGAACAGTGCCGGCAAGGGGAGCAGTCGGGTGCGGGTCATGGAGCCGTTGATCGTCGCGAGAGGGGTCGGCAAGGAGGTCGTTACTGCAGAGGGATCGCTCGGCATCTTGCGAGGGATCAATCTGGAAATCAACCACGGCGAGGCGGTGGCCGTGGTCGGCGCATCGGGGTCCGGGAAGTCGACGCTGCTCGGCCTGCTGGCAGGTCTGGAATTGCCGAGCTGCGGGACGATCAGCCTCGACGGCGAGGATCTCACGCGTCTCGACGAGGATGGGCGTGCGCGTCTGCGGGCGCGGCTGGTGGGTTTCGTGTTTCAGTCGTTCCAGTTGTTGCCCGGGCTGACCGCGCTGGAAAACGTCATGTTGCCGCTCGAGATCCGCGGCGACCGCGCAGCCGCTTCGCGTGCACGCGAGTTCCTGCAGCGCGTTGGGCTCGAGGCGCGTACCGGGCACTACCCGCGTCAGTTGTCCGGTGGCGAGCAACAGCGTGTTGCGATCGCTCGCGCCTTCGCGTGCGCGCCGCGTGTGCTCTTCGCCGACGAGCCGACCGGCAACCTTGACGCGGCGACCGCTGCGCGTGTGATCGATCTGCTGTTTGCGCTGCAGGCCGAACACGGCACCACGCTGGTGCTGGTGACGCATGATGCACGGCTCGCGGCGCGTTGTTCGCGCCAGCTCACGCTGGTTGGGGGTGAACTGGTGGATGCCGCCGGAGAGCTCGTGTGCTGAGGCTCGCGTGGCGGCTGTTCCTGCGGGACTGGCGCAGTGGCGAGCTCGGCATGCCGTTTGCGGCGCTGGTGCTCGCCGTCGCGATCGTCAGTACGCTCGGGCTGTTCGTCGATCGGCTGCAGCGCACCGTCGATCAACGCGGTGCGACGTTCATGGCCGGCGATCTGGTGCTGCGCAGCAATCGCGCCGTCGATCCAGGCTGGATCGTTGCTGCGCGTAACGGTGGACTGCGCACTGCCGGCGTGCTCGAGTTCGTGACGATGGTCATGCACGACGACGCGATGCAACTGGTGAGCGTGAAAGCCGTCGATGCAGCCTATCCGCTGCTTGGCAGGATCGTGGTTGCCGATGCCGATGCCGATGCCGATGGCGGCGTGGTGCGCGAGCTTAGGCACGGCCCTGCCGCTGGTGAGGTCTGGGTCGACGAGCGCCTGCTGCCGTTGCTGGGGATCGGGATCGGAGACCGCGTCGTGGTCGGTGAGCGCGAGTTGCAGGTCGCGGCGCTGCTGGTGCGCGAGCCGGATGCCAGCGCAAACCTGCTCGCGCTGGGGCCGCGACTGATGATGAGTCAGAAGGATGTGGCGGCGGCCGGAGTCGTGCAGCCGGGCAGCCGCGTGCAGTACTCATACCTGTTCGCCGGTGATTCGCGAAGCCTCGCGGCGTGGCGTGCGACGATCGAACCGCAGCTGGCAGCAGGTCAACGGTTCGTGTCCGTCGAGGATGGCCCGGTGCGTGTTGCCAATGCGCTCGCGCGTACCGAGTCGTTCCTGCTGCTGGGCGGATCGTTCGGGGTGGTGCTCGCCGGTGTCGCGCTGGCGATGGCGGTGCGGCGCTACGCAAGCCGGCACGCAGCGCACGTGGCGGTGCTGAAGACACTGGGTCTGGTTGCGCCGGCCATACGGCGGGTCTACGCACTGAACATGATCTGGCTGCTGCTGCCCGCCACCTTGCTCGGCTGGCTGCTGGCGTGGTTGCTGCAGACAGTGGCCTTCGTGCTGCTGGCGGGCGTGTTCGTGGACGCTGCGCCGGCGCCGGGGATGCGCGCCTTGTGGCTGGGAGCCGGTACGGGTGCGCTCGGTCTGCTGGGGCTCGCCACACCACCGCTGCTGGCCATGAGCAATGCATCACCGGCCGGGGTGTTTCGGCGCGAGGCGACGCCGCGCACGAGTTCCGCAGTGGTTTATGTATCGGCATTGGCAACGCTGGTCGTGTTGCTGCGCTGGTACAGCGGCGACTGGAATCTGACCGTCGGTGTACTTGCTGCGCTGACGGGCATCGCTGCCGTGGCGGGCGGTGTCAGCTTCGTGCTGCTGCAGCGAGCGCGTGCACCCGGTACCGGGGCGCGTGGCATCCTGGGCCTCGCGCTGGCAGGCTTGCGGCGACACGCGGCGCTGAATGCGCTGCAGGCGCTGGTGGTCGCGGTCGCGTTGATGCTGGCGCTGGTTCTGCTGCTGGTGCGCAGCGTGCTGATCGACGACTGGCAGCGTGGCCTGGACCCGCAGGCGCCGAATCGTTTCCTCTTCAATATCGCGCCGCATCAGGTCGGCGCAGTGCAGGCATTTCTTGCCGAGCGTGGTGTCACGACCGCCGGGGTGTATCCGATGGTCCCGGGACGCATCATTGCTGTCGATGGTGCGCCGCCCGAACTGCGTGAGGGTGAGAGGTTCGACCTCGACCGGGACCTGAACCTGACGTGGGCAGACGGGTTGCCCGAAGACAACGCACTGGTTGCCGGCGCGTGGTGGGGCAGTGCGGCGCGTGACGAGGTTTCGGTAGAGTCCGGCATGGCACGCGCGCTCGGCTTGCACCTGGGCAGTGTGTTGACGCTGCAGATCGGGCCGAAGCGCTTCGATGTCGAGGTCAGCAGCATCCGCGCTCTCGACTGGGACAGCATGCGTCCGAACTTCTTCCTGATGTTCCCGCGTCATCTGCTCGAACGCGAGGCTGCGATGTGGCTGACCAGTTTTCATGTCGATCATGCACATGTCGGCGTGCCGACGGCGTTGTTGCGTGCTTTCCCGACGTTGACGCTGCTCGAGGTCGATGCGCTGCTTGCGCAGGTGCGAGCGATCACGACCCAGCTCGCACAGGCGATTTCACTGGTGCTCGCCTTGCTGGTGCTGGCTGCTGGGCTCGTGCTGGTGGCGAGCGTGCGGGCCGGACTCGACGCCAGATTGCACGAGGCGGCGATATTGCGGGTGCTGGGTGCGTCACGCCGACTGGTGCTCGGAAGTCTGGTGATCGAATTCGCTCTGCTCGGCGCCTTTGCCGGTACGCTCGCCGCGGCAGGTGCCGAGATCATTGCGTGGGCGGTGCAGACGCGCGTACTGGATCTGGAGTTTCGCATGCACCCGGTCGCGTGGCTGGCCGGTCCCTTGCCTGGTGCAGCGCTGTCGGCGCTGCTTGGTCTGCTCGGCTGCCGCTCCGTGGTGCGCACGCCACCGCTGGTGGTGCTGCGCACCGTGGACTGATCAGGCGCGGGCCGTCTCGCGGCGTTGGTGGCGCTGGGCGAGCGCCAGGAAATGCTCGAGCTGGCGCGCGGCCGCCGGTGGCAGCGCTTCGATGCGGGCTCCGACGATGGTGTGGCGTGTTGGGCGCTTGCGGAACTCGAAGCTGCGGACCTCCAGGTCACACGCAATTTCGGGCAGTCCGGGGACGGTCAGCAAGCACTGCTGCAGTCGTGCGTTCTGGCGCAGCCACTCGCTCAGGTTGCCGGGGCAGTCGAAGCCGAGCCCGGTCTGGGACAGGTTCAGCACCGTGCACAGCAGCCGGTCACCCTCCGGACCGCGCAGCCGCAGCCGCACCGCGCTGTCGCCATCCAGCGCAAGGCGGAAATGTGCTCGGCGCTGCTTTGCCTCGACGGTATCGGGGAGCGCGAGCCGGTACGCGGGCAGCCCATCGGCCTCGTCGATGCTGATGGCCTTGACCCAGGTCGAGAAGCGCACCGGCAGGCCGCGGCGCACGCTGGTGATCTCGACTTCGTCGCCGGGTGCGATGAAGAACTGCCCGTGCGCAGGGAACAGCTCGTCGATGAGAACATGGTGTTCCACCGGATCCACCTTGAGGATCAGGCTCTGGTAGGTGCTGCCACTGCGCTCGGGGAAGCGCACATCGACGAAGCAGCGCTCCTCGACCAGTTGCTGCAGGCGGATCACCGTCTGTTCGAAGCTCGAACCGGTATCGGCGTCGTGTTCCGATGCGGGTTCCGGCCGCTGGCGGTGCAGCAATCCGCTGAGGATCTTCCTGAGTCCGCGTTCGGCCATGCGTTGCGCCTGCTGTAACGAGTCGGTTGCGAGTATAGACCAGCGCACCCTGTGGTAGTCTCTGCGCCGTCGTCTACAGGGCAGGCGGAGTGTCGGGAATGGATCTGGGCGTGCAGGGAATGGTGTTCCTGGTTGCGGGAGCGAGCAAGGGGCTCGGTCATGCGATTGCACGCTGTCTTGCCGCAGAGGGTGCCGGCGTGGCGATCGCGAGCCGTGACGCGCAGGGCATCGCGGGTGCCGCGCGTGAGCTCGACGCGCTGAGCAGAACCGGCGTGACCGGTACCGCTTGCGACGTGCGTGACGCCGCTGCACTCGCTGCCTGGGTAGATGCTACCGTGCAGCACTTCGGACGTCTCGACGGAGTGGTCACCAATGCCGGAGGGCCACCGCCAGGCGGCTTCGATGCTTTCGACGACCATGCCTGGCAAGCGGCGTACGAACTCACGCTGTTGAGTGCCGTGCGTCTGGTTCGCCTCGCATTGCCGCACCTGCGCGTGCGTGGCGGTTCGATCCTGATGCTGACGTCATTGACGGTGCGTGAGCCTGCGGAACAGTTGCTGCTGTCGAGCGTGATGCGCTCCGGCGTGGCGGCGCTGGCCAAGAGTCTTTCGCGTGAACTCGCGGTTGACGGCATCCGGGTGAACAACCTGGTTCCGGGACTGATCGCGACCGATCGCATGCAGCAGCTCGATGCGTTCCAGGCGCAAGGCAGCGGGGTCGACGCACTCGAAGTGCGGCGCCAGCGTGAACGGTCGATACCGCTCGGACGTTATGGCGCAACGGAGGAGTTCGGACGCGCCGGTGCTTTCCTGCTTTCCCCGGCGGCGAGCTACATCAGTGGTGCCACGCTGGTGGTGGATGGCGCCAGCATGCGAGCGCTGTAGCGTGCTGCGCTGCTTGCCCGTACTGCAACTCACCTGTGCCCTCGTGTTTTCGTTCACGACACACGCCGATCCGGTCTCATCCGGGTGGGACTGGCGTCACATCGAGCTCGAGGCGCGCAAATTCCTGCTGGTCGCCAGATCCAGTGTCACGGTCGAGGCGCAATCGGCGGAGCAAGCCACGTCGCAGTTGGTCGATGTTGCAGGGCAAAGGACGCTCGCAGTGCCCGCGTCCGGCGCCTGGCGCATCGATGCACGCAGCAGCGCACCGGGTGCCAACTCGCATGTCACCGTCTGGCTGGCACGTGACAACCTGCAGTTGCTGCAGCGCGAGCGCCTCGATTCCGTTCAGGGCGGGCGCTACAAGCTTACGCGCATCCTGGAAGACGGCAGTTACGACTGGCAGCGCCGTGGCAGTGGGGCGGCGCGTGGCGCCGCGCCCCGGGACTGGCCGCTGAAGCGCGAGCGTCTGCATCTGGCAGTGCGCGCCGGTGAGTGCACGGATTCCCTGGGTCTGTTGCTGTTGTCTGCCGATCTGGTACGCAGTGAGCGCGTGCGTTCTCTGGCGCGCGTGTGCACCGATGAGGGGGCGCTCGACGTCGCGCTCACACTGCAGGGGGATGCGCGCCAGAGGATTGCCCATACACGTGTCCAGGGTGGCCTGAGCACACGGGTCGAGACCGAAACCGTGTGTAGACGGGTGGGTATGGCGGTCGAGAACGGTGCGCAGAACGCCGAGGATTTCCGGTTGCTGGGACTGACTGGGCGCTTGCAGGTCTGTGTGGATCTGCAAACCGGAGCGCCGTTGCGCTTGCTCGGAACCGAGCCGATGCTCGGCGAATTCCGCATCGATGCAACGTTGATCGAAGCGGATCAGTGAAGAAGGCGGACACGGAACCCCGCGGGGTTCCGTGTCGCTGCCGATCAGGGCAGCAGATGCGCGACGGCGTCGCGTTCCTCGCTGAGCTCCTGCTCGGTGGCCTGCATCTTCGCACGCGAGAAATCGTTGACTGCGGCACCCTGCACGATCTGCCAGTCGCCGTCCTTGCAGGTGCACGGGAACGAGTAGATCAGACCTTTCTGGATGCCGTAGCTGCCGTCGCTGTAGACACCCATGCTGACCCAGTCGCCAGGTGCCGTGCCGAGTGCCCAGCTGCGCATGTGGGCAATCGCGGCGTTGGCGGCCGAGGCGGCGCTCGAGGCACCACGCGCCTTGATCACGGCGGCGCCGCGCTGCTGTATCGTCGGGATGAAGTCGCTTTCATACCAGCCGCGATCGACCAGCTCGAGTGCCGGCTTGCCGTTCACTTTGGCGTTGAACAGGTCCGGATACTGGGTCGACGAGTGGTTGCCCCAGATCGTCATGTGAGTCACGGCGCTGACCGGGTTGCCGGTCCGGATCGCCAGTTGCGTGAGGGCGCGGTTGTGGTCCAGCCGCGTCATCGCGGTGAAGTGTCGCGGATCGATGCCGGGTGCGTTGCGTTGCGCGATCAGTGCGTTGGTGTTGGCGGGGTTGCCGACGACCAGCACGCGAATGTCGCGTGCGGCTGCGGCATCGATCGCCTTGCCCTGAACCGAGAAGATCGCCGCGTTGGCCTCGAGCAGATCCTTGCGCTCCATGCCGGGACCGCGCGGGCGGGCACCGACCAGCAGTGCGTATTGTGCGCCTGCAAAAGCCTCTTCGGGCTTGTCGGTGCAGACCATGCCGGCGAGCAGCGGAAACGCGCAGTCGTCGAGCTCCATCGCCACGCCCTGCAGTGCACCGAGCGCCGGCGTGATTTCGAGCATCTGCAGGATCACCGGCTGGTCGGGTCCCAGCATCGCACCGGAAGCGATACGGAACAGCAGGCTGTAGCTGATCTGGCCGGCGGCGCCGGTGACGGTGACACGAACGGGTGTTTTCATCTCGGGGCTTTCCTGTGGTGTTGAAAAGGTGAGCGTGGGGGGCAGGGCCCGGATTGTAGCGGCTGGGCCGGGATGCCGCCAACACGGGCGAGCGCCGGTATCGCTCAGGGTGTGTGCATGACCACCGGCGTGAAAGCCCGTAGAATGCGCGCCCCGAACCGTTCCCAGGAGGCGTTGTCGTGGCCCCGGCCGATCCCCGCAGGAGTCGCACCGAGTTCAACAAGCTGCAGAAGCGGCTGCGGCGCAACGTCGGGCGTGCGATCGAGGACTTCGCGATGATCGAGGCCGGCGATCGCGTGATGGTCTGTCTGTCCGGCGGCAAGGATTCCTACGGGATGCTCGACGTCCTGCTGAACCTGCAGAAGACGGCTCCGGTCGCCTTCGATCTGGTCGCGGTGAACCTCGACCAGAAACAGCCCGGATTTCCCGAGGAGGTCCTGCCACGCTATCTGGAGTCGATCGGGGTCGAGTTCTACATCCTCGAGCGCGATACCTACAGCATCGTGAAATCGGTGATCCCCGAGGGCAAGACCACCTGCAGCCTGTGCTCGCGCCTGCGCCGGGGCATCCTGTACGGCTTTGCCCGTGAGATAGGCGCGAGCAAGATCGCGCTCGGTCACCATCGCGACGACATCATCG
>DAOLKH010000030.1:0-9966 GCA_035331685.1 Pseudomonadales bacterium | reverse complement strand
CTCTACGAGTCGATGTTCAACCTGCTCGAGGCAGTGGTGCCCGAATATTCGGGCGCCGGTGTAGTCCGTCAGCCGGCAGGTACCACCGTGACCGGAATCGTGCCGACCAATACCTACCGCTGCAGCGACGGCAAGTGCGTCGTGATCGGCGGCAACGGTGATTCGATCTTCAGGCGCCTGATGGAGACGATCGGACGCGAGGATCTTGGCAACGATCCGCAGCTTGCGAGCAATGCCGGACGGGTCGAGCGCGAGCCGGAAATCGATGCGGCGCTTGCGGCGTGGTGCGCCGTGCGGCCGGCGGCCGAAGTGCTCGATCTGTTGCAACAGCGGCGCGTACCGGCCGGGCCGATCTACGACGTGGCCGACCTGAGTGCCGATCCGCATTTTCGTGCCCGCGGCCTGTTCGAACGCGTCGAGGTCGATGGCCGGCTGCTGGAGATACCAGCGCTGATGCCGCGCCTGCGGGATACGCCGGGCGCCACCGAGTGGCCGGGGCCAGCCATCGGCAGCCATACCGACGAGGTCCTGCGCGAGGTGCTCGACCTGGACGAACAGGCGATTGCGGCACTGCGTGCCGATGGCGTCATTTGAAGCCAGGCCGGCGCACACTGCGCTACGGCTGTAACGAAGATTCCATACGTGCGGAGGATGTCGGAATGCTCATCGGGGTGCCCAGAGAGATCAAGACCCACGAACATCGTGTTGGTCTCACGACTGCGAGCGTCAGTGAACTCGTGCACCACGGGCACCGGGTGATCGTCGAAACGGGGGCGGGTGTCGCCGTCGGCCTGGATGATGACGCGTATCGGCGCGCGGGCGCCGGGATTGCGGACACGGCTGCCGAGGTGTTCGCGCGTGCCGAGCTGCTGGTCAAGGTGAAGGAGCCGCAACCGCAGGAGTACCGCATGCTGCGCGAGGGGCAGGTCCTGTTCACGTACCTGCACCTGGCGCCTGATCCCGCGCAGGCGCGCGCCTTGCTCGAGTCCGGGTGTGTGGCGATCGCATACGAGACGGTGACCGGCCCCGGGCGCACGCTGCCACTGCTCGCGCCGATGAGCGAGGTGGCGGGGCGGATGTCGATCCAGGCAGGCGCACATTGTCTGGAAAAGGAGCAGGGAGGTTCGGGCGTGCTGCTGGGCGGAGTCCCGGGCGTGGAGGCTGCGCGGGTGGTCGTGGTCGGCGGTGGCGTCGTCGGCAGCAATGCGATCCGTGTCGCGATGGGCATGCGCGCGCATGTCGCGGTGCTCGACAATTCGTTGCAGCGCCTGAAGGAGCTCGACTTCCATTTCGGTTCGGCACTGGATACGGTCTTCTCGACGAGGGAGGCGCTGGCGCGGCATGTGAGTGGAGCCGATCTGGTGATCGGAGCCGTGCTGGTTCCAGGAGCGAGTGCACCGAAGCTCGTCACGCGCGACATGGTGAAGACGATGCGACCGGGCTCGGTGGTGGTCGACGTGGCGATCGATCAGGGCGGATGTTGCGAAACCAGCAGGCCGACCACGCACGCAGCGCCGACGTACGTGGAGCATGGCGTGGTGCACTACTGCGTGAGCAATATGCCGGCCGCGGTGGCGCGCACTTCGGCCTTTGCACTGAACAACGCGACGCTGCCGTTCGTGCTTGCGCTGGCGAACCAGGGCTACCGCAAGGCGTTGGCCGAAGACCCGCACCTGCGCGACGGCCTCAACGTTCATCGTGGGCATATCACCTGCGAGGCGGTTGCGCAGGCACTCGGGCTTGCGTGGTTGCCGGTGGCAGAGGCGCTGGGCTGAGTGTGCCCGGCATCGATTCGTGTGGTATTGCCGCTCGCGGACCATCCGACTACCCTTCGCGGCACAAGCGCAAATCGGCAACGGAAAGGGTGACGGCATGACTGGCAGCAGAAGGTGCGTGCGACCGTCTGGACGAGTCACGCGGCTGGTGGCATGGGTGCTCGCATCCGCTCTCGCGGTCGTGTCGTGCGCCGGACAGCCGCGGCGCGAAGCGGTCCGGCAGAGTCCCGACGCGTTGTACGCCACGCTGGAGCTTGCATTGGCACGCTATCGGGACGGGCTGCACGGTCTGCGCGAGGGTGACGTCGAGGGCGGACGCGAGCTGATGCAGAGTGCGAGTGCCGAACTCGCCGCTGCCGGCAACGCCTGCGTCACGACGGCAGGCTGCGAGCCGCAGCGTTTCATGGCGGCGTACGGAAACCTGCTGGCGCTGCGCAGTTCGGTGCTCACCGGCGATGCCGAGGGGTTTGCCGAGCTGACGCCGGGGCCACAGCGCGAGACGCGCATGCTGACCGACGATGTGCCGGAGGCGGCGCGCAGCGTGAACCTGCTGCACGGGCACGATCTGGCGAAGGTGATCCGCATCAACGGGCCGGTGAAGGCCGCGTTGCACGATTGGCTCACGTGGATGCGGCCGAATCTGGTCAATGCGTGGGAGAACTACGCGTACATGCGCCACCTGATGTGGCCTGCCTATGAGCAGGCCGGGCTCCCCGAGGCGTTGCTGTTCGGCATCCTGGCCAAGGAGTCGGGCGGCAAGGTGCACGCGGTGTCGCCGGCCGGTGCCGCGGGACCGTTGCAGTTCATGTACCACACGGGCATGCGTTTCGGTCTGAACAACGCAAGCGGATTCGACACGCGCTTCGATCCGGCAGCAGCGGCACAGGCCAACGTCGCGTACCTGCAGGAGCAGTTCCGACATCTCAACAACAGCCTCGAAATGGCGCTGGCTGCATACAACGGCGGCGAAGGCCGCATGCGGCGGATCGCAGGCAGCGCGCGCAACAAGGATTTCTGGTCGGCCGAGATCTTCACGCAACTGCCGAGCGAAACGCGCGAGTACGTGCCCTACGTGCTTGCGGCTGCCTGGCTGTTCCTGCATCCGGAGGAATACGGGCTGGAATTCCCGCGAGTCGACGGAGCACCGGGAGAGGTCCATCTTGCCCAGGCGATGACGCTGGGCGAACTGACGATCTGCCTGGGCCAGGCGGGCAGCCGCGATGGCTGGTTCCGCACCCTGCGCAACCTCAACCCGCGTGTGGATCCGGACCGGCGTCTGCCGGTTGGCAGTGCGGTGGCGCTGCCCTCGCGGCTGGTCGCCGTCTACGACGCTCAGTGCGTACGCGGGCGCATGGCAGAACTTGCGGTGCTGTTGCAGGATGCGCGCCAGTCGCGCAGCAGTACGACTCGCACCGCGACGGCGGTCGCTGCGGCTCCCGGTGGACGCCAGTATGTGGTGCGCAAGGGCGATACGCTGGCGAGCATTGCGCGCAAGCACGGTTGTGCCAGCCCGCAGGCGCTTGCACGGGCGAACAATATCGCTGCGCCGCGCTACATGATTCGGCCGTCACAGTCGCTGCGTCTGCCGGGCTGCACGGGCTGATCACGTATTCGCCGCTTCAGTCGTCGGCTTCATTGCGACGGACGACCCCATAGTCGGCGAAGCGTGCGATCACCGCGCGCATCTGCGTGGTGTCGAGCAGTTGCGGTTCACCTGCCGTCAGCGCGGCGAGGTACTGCGCCGCAAGCTCCTCGACCTCCACCGCCAGAGCGAATGCCTTGTCGAGGTTCGATCCCAGCGTGATCTGACCGTGGTTCGCGAGCAGGCACGCACGTCGGCCACTCAGCGCCTGCAGCGCGTGTACCGCGAGTTTTTCGCTGCCGAACAGCGCGTACGGAGCGCAGCGTATCGAGTCACCACCGGCAGCGGCGACCATGTAGTGGAACGCCGGTATGTCACGCCCGCAACACGCCAACGCTGTCGCATGGCGTGAGTGGCAGTGCAGGATCGCGTCCACGTCGGGGCGTGAGCGGTAGATCGCCGCGTGCATCGGCCATTCGCTGGATGGGCGCAGTGCGCCAGCCAATACCTTGCCGTGCAGATCGAGCGTGATCACATCGGCGGGCAGCATCGCCTCGGGCTCGAGTCCGCTCGGGGTGATCCACATGCCTTGCAGACAGCGGATCGATGCATTGCCGGAGGTGCCGTGCGACAGTCCCTGCGCCACGGTGCGTCGCATGCAGTCGGTCAGTACGGTTGCGGCTGCTTCGTGTTCCATTGTCGTTGCCCCTGTCGGCATGAATGCCGACCTACGTGGGTCGGGTTTCAACCCGACGGAATTGGCGTGCATCCCTGTCGGCATGAATGCCGACCTACGCCATGCCTGTCGGCATGAATGCCGACCTGCGTAGGTCGGGTTTCAACCCGACGGAATTGGTGTGCATCCCTGTCGGCATGAATGCCGACCTGCGTAGTGGCTGCATCAGTCCGTCGTTGACGCCTTGCGGGCACGGCGGTGGCGGTGCAGCAGTGGTTCGGTGTAACCATTCGGCTGCTCGCGACCCTTGAATACCAGGTCGCAGGCGGCACGGAACGCGATGCTGCCGTCGAAGTCCGACGCCATCGGACGATACAGCGGATCGCCGGCGTTCTGGGTGTCGACGACCGCAGCCATGCGCCGCAGCGTTGCCATCACCTGCGCTGTGTCGCAGACGCCGTGATGCAGCCAGTTGGCGATGTGCTGGCTCGAGATGCGCAGCGTGGCGCGGTCCTCCATCAGGCCGACGTTGGAGATGTCGGGTACCTTCGAGCAGCCCACGCCCTGGTCGATCCAGCGCACGACGTAGCCAAGGATTCCCTGGGCGTTGTTGTCGAGCTCGTGCTGGATTGTGGTGGCGTCGAGTGTGCTTCGATCACGCAGCAGCGGGATGTGCAGGATGTCGTCGCGTCGCGTGCGCGCACGTGCGGCCAGTTCGTGCTGGCGTGCGGCAACGTCGACCTGGTGGTAGTGCAGCGCGTGCAGGGTGGCGGCTGTCGGCGAAGGCACCCACGCGCAGTTGGCGCCTGCCAGCGGGTGGGCGAGCTTGCTGTCGAGCATCTGCGCCATTTCGTCCGGCTTTGCCCACATGCCCTTGCCGATCTGCGCGCGCCCGCGAAAACCGCTCGCGAGCCCCGTGTCGACGTTGTGGTCTTCGTAGCAACGGATCCAGCTTTCGTCCTTCATCGCCTCCTTGCGCACCACCGGACCGGCTTCCATGCTGGTGTGGATCTCGTCACCGGTACGATCGAGAAAACCGGTGTTGATGAAGATCACACGTGAACGTGCGGCCCGGATGCATTCCTTCAGGTTCAGCGTGGTGCGTCGTTCCTCGTCCATGATGCCGATCTTCAGCGTGTGGCGCGCGAGACCGAGTGCGTCCTCGACCGCAGCGAACAGATCACACGCGAGTGCCACTTCGTCTGGTCCGTGCATCTTCGGCTTCACGATGTAGACGCTGCCGCGACGCGAATTGCGCACCCCCGACCGGCGCCGCAGGTCGTGCACTGCGGCCAGCGTGGTCATCATCGCGTCGAGGATGCCCTCCGGGATTTCGGCGCCATCGTGGTCGAGCACCGCATCCGTCGTCATCAGGTGCCCCACGTTGCGCACCAGCATCAGGCTGCGACCGGGCAGCACCAGGGGAGTGCCGTCGGCGGCCGCGTATTCGCGATCCGGGTTCAGGCTCCGGGCCTGGGTGCGACCGCCCTTGTCGAAATGCTCGGTCAGGTCGCCTTTCATCAGCCCGAGCCAGTTGCGGTAAACCAGAACCTTGTCGGTGACGTCGACCGCAGCGACCGAGTCCTCGCAGTCCTGGATCGTGGTCAGCGCGGACTCGAGAACCACATCGCGAATTCCCGCAGGATCGTCGCGCCCGATCGCGTGCGTGCGATCGATCAGGATCTCGATATACAGCCCGTTGTTGCGCAACAGCACCACTTCGGGATTCGTCGGGTCGCCGCGGTAACCGGCAAAGCGCGCGTCATCGGCGAGCATCGTCGTGCCGCCGGCCGTTTGGACGCGCAGGGCGCCCGCGTCCACCGCAAGGCCCGTGACTTCGCTCCAGGAGCCCGCATGCAACGAAACCGCCTGGTCGAGGAAGCGCCTTGCGAACGCGATCACCCGTGCGCCACGCACCGGGTTGTAGGCGCCAACACGCGCGGCGCCATCGTCTTCGGCGATCGCGTTGGTGCCGTACAGCGCGTCGTAAAGGCTGCCCCAGCGGGCGTTGGCCGCATTCAGCGCGTAGCGTGCGTTCATCACGGGTACCACCAGTTGTGGTCCGGCGATACGGGCGATCTCGTCGTCGACGCCGTCGGTGCCGATCGTGAAGTCCTCGCCCTCGGGCAGCAGGTAGCCGATGCGTTCGAGGAAGTTCCGGTAGGCAGCGCGGTCGAAGTCCGGTCCGGGATGCGCACGGTGCCAGGCGTCGATCTGCGCCTGCAGTTCATCCCGCCGCAAGAGCAGTGCGCGGGTGCGCGGTGCGAATTCACGCACGATGGCATCGAACCCGCGCCACACGGCGTCGGCTTCGATGCCGGTGCCGGGCAGCATCTCGTCGCGTACCAGGTCGTGCAGTTCGCGGGCAATCTGCAATCCGTGGACTTGGATGCGCTCTTGCATGATCCGGATTCTCGGCAGGGATGCGGGTGTCTGATTCTAGGGCGGCACGGTCACACGGGTTCAGCCGTGACGGCAATGCCCATTATTCATTGAATGAATCATTCGATGCCCGGTGAGTCGCTGCCGTCGATTTCGCGCGCCACCTCGATGATCAGCCGGCGCAACCACTGGTGTCCGGGGTTGCGTTGCAGCAGCGGACTCCAGGCCATCTTCAGCTCGAAAGGAGGAATCTCGAACGGTGGGGGCTTGACTGCCACCCGTGGGTCGTCGCGCATCAGGCTGGCAAGCTTGCTGGGAATGGTGACGACCAGATGCGGTTGTTGCGCCAGCAGTACTGCAACCTGGTAGTGGCGGGTGAACACCGTGATGTGGCGCTTGCGTCCAATGTGTTCGAGGGCATCGTCGACCCAGCCAAGGCCCTGCGTCGCACTCGGGTCAACGCCCACGCCCACGCCCATGCCGGTCTTGCTTACCCATACATGCTGCGCCTGCAGGTACGAATCCAGGCTGAAATCGTCCAGCAACGGGTTGGCGACGCTCAGCAGGCAGGAAAAATCGTCCTGCCACACGGTTGTCTGGTGAAAGGACTGTGGCATCGAGTCGAAGCGGTTGATCACCGTGTCGACCTTTCCCTGTTCGACGTTCAGATAGCTGACGTCACTCGGTGTCATGATGTCGAGCGCCACGTTGGGCGCTTCGTGGCGCAACCGCGCGAGCACGGCCGGAATCAGCGTGGATTCCGCATAGTCGCTCGCCATGATGCGGAATACGCGCGTCGATTGCGCCGGATCGAACGGCTTTCGAGGCTGTATGGCGCGCTCGACCGCGCCGAGCATGCTGCGCACCACCGGTTGCAGGTCCAGCGCGCGTTCGGTGGGTGTCATGCCCTCGCTGGTGCGCACCAGCAGGGGGTCGTCGAAGAGTTCGCGCAGCCGCCGCAACCCGTTGCTCATCGCCGGCTGTGTGATCCCGAGGTAGCTCGCGGCGCGTGTCACGTTGCGTTCACGCAACAACACGTCCAGGTAGACGAGCAGGTTCAGGTCGACTCTCTCTATATTCATTGTGCGAATGCCAACGATACAAGTGATAAATTAGATCAATTTACGCCTGATCCCTACACTCTGTCCATCTTTGCAGGGCCAGGGAGCCGATCCGATGAGTATTCACACGTCCACACGCGCCGAGCAGATCGCACTGCTGGAGAAGGACTGGGCAGAAAATCCGCGCTGGAAGGGAATCAAGCGCGGCTACAGCGCCGCCGACGTGGTGCATCTGCGTGGTTCGCTGCAGCCGCAGCACACGCTGGCCGAGCTCGGTGCGCAGAAACTATGGAAGTACATCAACGAGGAAGACTACATCAACTGCCTTGGAGCGCTGACCGGTGGGCAGGCGGTACAGCAGGTCAAGGCCGGAGTGAAGGCGATTTACCTTTCCGGCTGGCAGGTCGCCGCCGACAACAACTCGGCACAGACGATGTATCCCGACCAGTCGCTGTATCCGGTGGACTCGGTGCCGGCAGTGGTGCGGCGCATCAACAGCGCGTTCCGTCGTGCCGACCAGATCCAGTGGGCGAGCAATATCGCGCCCGGCGATCCAAAATACGTCGATTACTTTGCGCCGATCGTTGCCGACGCCGAGGCGGGCTTCGGTGGCGTGTTGAACGCCTTCGAACTGATGAAGGCGATGATTGAAGCAGGCGCGGCCGGTGTGCACTTCGAGGATCAGCTCGCGTCGGTGAAGAAATGCGGTCACATGGGCGGCAAGGTGCTGGTGCCCACGCAGGAAGCAGTGCAGAAGCTGATCGCTGCGCGCCTGGCGGCGGATGTGTGCGGCACGTCGACGATCGTGCTGGCGCGCACCGATGCCAACGCGGCGACCCTGCTGACCAGCGATCATGACGAGAACGACAAGCCGTTCGTTACCGGCGAGCGCACCGCCGAGGGTTTCTACAACGTGCGTGCCGGGCTCGATCAGGCGATCAGTCGCGGTCTGGCGTACGCCCCGTACGCGGACCTGATCTGGTGCGAGACGGCGAAGCCGGATCTGGCCGAGGCGCGGCGCTTCGCCGAGGCGATCCGCCGCGAATACCCCGATCAGTTGCTGGCATACAACTGTTCGCCGTCGTTCAACTGGAAGAAGAACCTCGACGACGCGACGATCGCGAAGTTCCAGCGCGAGCTCGGTGCGATGGGCTACAAGTATCAGTTCATCACGCTCGCTGGCATTCACAGCATGTGGTACAACATGTTCGAACTTGCCTATGGCTACGCGCGCAACGGCATGACGTCGTACGTCGAGCTGCAGGAGAAGGAGTTTGCGGCCGCCTCGCGCGGCTACACCTTCGTGAGCCACCAGCAGGAAGTCGGTACCGGTTACTTCGACCAGGTCACCACCTGCATCCAGGGTGGCACTTCGTCGGTCACCGCCCTCACCGGTTCAACCGAGGAAGAGCAGTTCACCGTCGTTGCGAGCCATTGAGGCGGGGCGGCATGAACCCGAGCACCTGTGATCTTTGCGACGGCCACCCCGGACTGGTTCGTGTTGCCGATCCGTTGTTCCGCAACTTTGGCGGTCGTGACGCGTTTCACGGCCGCATCGTCACGGTGAAGTGCCACGAGGACAATTCGCTGGTGCGTGACCTGGTCGCAGAACCCGGACGCGGTTGCGTGTTGGTGGTCGATGGCGGCGGTTCGCTGCGCCGTTCGCTGCTCGGTGATCAGCTTGCGGAGAAGGCGGTGCGCAACGGCTGGGAAGGAATCGTGGTATTCGGTGCCGTGCGCGATGTGGAGGCGCTCGCACGCCTGGACCTTGGCGTGAAGGCGCTTGCCGCGATCCCGCTGAAGACCGACAAGCGCGGGATCGGCGACCGGGATATCGCCGTACGTTTTGCCGGGGTGGACTTCATCCCCGGCGAACACCTCTACGCCGACGCCAACGGGATCATCGTTGCAGCGACGGCGCTCGGTACCGGTTGAGGACGACTAGCGCGGCAGCAGTTTCTTGCGCAGTTCGCTGGCGTTTTGCACGTCTTCCACCGTTGCGACGCCACCGCCGGGCCGTCGCGTATCGCTGGCGCCGTACATGATGCCGTCGCGGAACATCAACGATTGTGCATTGCCGAACAGCGGTCCGGCAGCTCCGATCGTATACCCCATGCCAGTGAGCAGGGCGGTGGTGTCCGGGCTGATCCCCGGTTCGAGGTAGAGCTCGTCGGGAAGCCACTGGTGATGCACGCGCGATTGTGCGCTCGCATCGGCGATGTTCATGTCGAACACCAGCGTGTTCAGCAGGATCTGCAGCACCACCGTGATGATGCGCGGGCCTCCGGGAGCTCCGGTGGCAATATACGGCTCGCCGTCGCGCAGCACGATGGTCGGCGTCATCGACGACAGCGGACGCTTGCCTGCTGCAACAGCGTTGGCTTCGTCGCCGGTCAGCCCGAATGCGTTCTTCACACCGGGCGCCACCGCGAAATCGTCCATCTCGTTGTTCAGGAAGAAGCCTCCCCCGGGAACGGCAACGCCGCTGCC
>DAOLKH010000029.1:4086-10079 GCA_035331685.1 Pseudomonadales bacterium | reverse complement strand
ACAGCCCAGGCCTCGGCGCCGGCTGCGCTGGCTGGCGACACTCCGGAAGCAGTATTGGTGCCGGCGGCGAGTGCGCACGCGCCACAGCCGGTCGGTCAGGGCGCGGCCGCTACGGGTGCAGCGGGAGGCCCGCGAGAACCGGTGCTGCCGTTTGCTCCGCTTGCTCTCGGGCGCGACACGCAGTGGGCCACCGAACTCGATGCTCGGGTGCGCTGGTTCGCCGGGCGCGGCATGGACGTGGCGCAGATCCGCCTCGATCCTCCGGAGCTTGGACCGTTGCACGTGACCGTGCACAGCCAGCGCGAGGGCACCAGCGTGCATTTCGCGACGGCCAGCGTGCAGGTGCGCGAGCTGCTCGAGCAATCACTGCCGCGGTTGCGTGAACTGCTCGAGGGCGGCGGCATGAACCTGCTCGATGTGAACGTCGCCCAGCAGCATCACGGCAGCGGCGGGCAGCCGCAGCAGTCTGCCGGCAGCAGGGCGGATGCGTCGGCCGTGGTGCGCCCGGAGTCGATCGAGTCACGTATCGACCGTGCCGGATCGGCGCACCGCGGGATCATCGACGCCTACGCCTGAGGCCGTCGCCCGAAGCTGCCCGCGCCACGCAGGTGTTCGTTGTGCTAAGTTTCGCGCTCCGAAAATCCTGAGACCATGGATCGGCTGGCATGGCGATTGCTCCAGCCGCCTTGGCAGCACACGATGACGAGATACTGGCATGGCCAAAGCGACAACGAAAACGGCAGCCGCAGGCGCGGGTGCCGGCGGTGGGAGCAAAAAAAGGCTGCTGATCATGGCTGCGGCGGCGATCGCGCTGCTGGTCGTCGGCGTGACTGCGGGGGTGCTGCTTGGCGGGAGAGCGGGTGCGCAGAAGCCGGCGGACGAGCAGGCGGAAGCGGCCCCGGCCAAGGCGATCTACGTATCGCTCGGTGACAAGTTCGTCGTGATGCTGCAGTACGAGGGCCGTCGGCACTATCTGCAGACGATGTTGAGCGTGCTGACGCACGACGGTTCGGTCACGAAGCAACTCGAGGTGCATGCGCCGCTGATTCGCGGGCGCCTGGTGGCGTTGCTCGGCGAGCAGGATTTCGCTGCGCTGCGCACCGACGCAGGCCGAGTGCTGCTGCGCGAGCGGATCCTGGCCACGATCCGGGAGATCCTGCAGAAGGAGACCGGCAAACCCGGGGTCGAACAGGTGTTCTTCACCGATCTGGTGCTGCAGTGATGCCGCGCCGCACGTATCGCTAGCGGAGTCGCGGGAAGTGCAGGATCTGTTGTCACAGGACGAGATCGACGCGCTGCTGCACGGTGTGGGCGGTGGCGAGATCGAGCTGGGGGCCGAACCCGCGCCGGCGTCGCGCGATTTCCAGATGTACGACCTCACCAGCCAGGACCGCATCGTGCGCGGGCGGATGCCGGCGCTGGAGCGCACCAACGAACGCTTTGCGCGTCACCTGCGCAGTGGGCTGCGTTCCCTGCTGCGTCGCGGGCTGGAAATTGGTCACGAGGGCATACAGATCCAGAAATTCGGTGAGTACGCGGGCACGCTGCTTACCCCGACCAGCATCAACGTGATGCGGCTCGATCCGCTGCCGGGTCACGCGCTGGTGGTGATGGATGCACGGCTGGTGTTCCTGCTGGTCGACAACTTCTTCGGTGGCGGGCGTTTCCACGCCAGGATCGAAGGCCGCGAGTTCACGCCCGCCGAGGCACTGGTCGTCGATCGCGTGCTGGAGACCGTATTTGCCGAACTCCAGAAGGCATGGGGTGGTGAATCCGTGCTGCAGGTGCAGTTGCTGCAGAAGGAAGGCTCGCTGGAAGCAACGGGAATCTTCAACGCCAATGATATCGCCGTCGTCAGCTCCTTCAAAGTCGAGTTCGACGTCGGTGGTGGCAAGCTGCACCTGGTCGTGCCGTACACCATGGTGGAGCCGATCAAGACGCTGCTGGATCGTTCGGCGCTCGTCGACGCCGATGCGCGCGGCAATCGCTGGGAGGCTGCACTGAAGGAAAACATCCAGGGTGCGCCGGTCGGCCTGAACTGCCGTGTTGCCGAGTCCACGATATCGCTGCGCGAGGTGATCGACCTCGAGGTCGGCGACGTGATACCGATCGACGAGCCACAACCGGTGCTCGGAGTCGACGACATCGCGCTGTTCCGGGTGCGCCTCGGGACGTTGAAGGGAAACCTTGCCTTGCAGGTGCTGGGCAAGCTGGAGCGCAGCGATTGAAAGTGCCGGACGGGGAGACGAGGCAATGACAGGTGACGACGAAGCGACAAGCGCTGCCGGCGCTGCCCAGGGTGGTGGACTGCCGGAATTCGCATCGGGGCAGGCATCGCGACAGATGAATCCGGATCTCGAGATGATCCTCGACATCCCGGTCCGTCTGTCGATGGAAGTCGGCAATACACGGATCTCGATCCGCGACCTGCTGCAACTGGGGCAGGGTTCGGTGATCGAACTCGATCGTCTGGCGGGAGAACCGCTCGACGTACTGGTCAACGGCACGCTGATCGCTCACGGCGAGGTGGTCGTCGTCAACGACAAGTTCGGCATCCGCATGACCGATGTGATCAGCGCCTCCGAACGCATCCGCAAGCTGGGCTGAACAGACAAATGAAGGTTCGTACCCGTATCGCTCCGTCACCGACCGGTGATCCGCACGTTGGCACCGCCTACGTCGCGCTGTTCAACCTCTGCTTCGCGCGCCAGCACGGCGGCGAGTTCATCCTGCGCATCGAGGATACCGACCGCACGCGCAGCACGCCGGAGTCGGAGGCCGCAATTCTTGAATCGCTGCGCTGGCTGGGACTCACCTGGGATGAAGGGCCCGACGTGGGCGGGCCACACGCGCCGTATCGCCAGAGCGAGCGTGGCGAGATCTACCGCGAGCACAGCGAGCGCCTGCTTGCGAGCGGGCATGCGTTCCGCTGTTTCTGCACGCCGGAGCGCCTCGATGCGCTGCGCCGCGAGCAGACGGCGACCCAGCAGCAGCCTGGCTACGATGGCCACTGCCTTGCTCTCGACGCCGCCGAAGTGGCACGACGCCTTGCTGCAGGCGAACCCTCGGTGGTGCGCATGAAGGTGCCGCGCGAGGGCGTCTGCCGCGTACAGGACATGCTGCGTGGCGAGATCGAGGTCGAATGGACCCAGGTCGACATGCAGGTGCTGCTGAAGGCCGACGGCATGCCGACGTACCATCTGGCCAACGTGGTCGACGATCACCTGATGGGCATCACGCACGTGCTGCGCGGCGAGGAGTGGATCAACTCGGCTCCGAAGCATCTGCTGCTGTACGAGTACTTCGGATGGCAGGCACCGGTGATCTGCCATCTGCCGCTGTTGCGCAATCCCGATCGCAGCAAGCTCAGCAAGCGCAGGAACCCGACCAGCATCCTGTACTACCGCCGCATGGGCTATCTGCCCGAGGCCTTGCTGAACTACCTGGGCCGCATGGGCTGGTCGATGCCCGACGAGCGCGAAAAGTTCAGCTTGCAGGAGATGCTCGATGCCTTCGACATCCGGCGCGTCTCGCTGGGCGGGCCAGTGTTCGACCCCGACAAGCTGAACTGGCTGAACGCGCTGTGGCTGCGCGAGGACTTCACGGCGGAACAACTGGCCGATCGACTGGTCGAGTGGGCGTACAACCGCGACAACCTGCTGCGCATATTGCCGCACCTGCAGCCGCGCATCGAACGGCTGAGCGACTTCGCACCGGCGGCTGCGTACCTGGTCTCGGGAATACTGCCGATCGGCGAACACAGCTTCAATGAGGTGAAGCTCGAGCGCGAACGCCTGCTCGCGCTGCTGCAGTTCGCGCAGTGGCGACTTGAGTCGGTCACGCGCTGGGAGCGTGATCTCCTGTTTGCCGCCATGAAGGAACTGGCAGCGCAGATGGAGCTGAAGATCCGCGATTTCCTCGCGCCACTGTTCATCGCGATCGCCGGCACTTCGGCGTCGATCTCGGTGATCGATTCGATGCACATGCTCGGCTCCGACCTGTCGCGGGCGCGCATCCGACATGCGATCGAGGTGCTTGGCGGCATCTCGAAGAAGCGCATGAAGGACGTCGAGAAGGCCTACGCCGCACTCGGATCATCGTCCGCCTGAGACGCTGCCGGGGGCAGCGTGCGGCGGTGCACGATCGCGTACAGCGCCGGAATCACTGCGAGCGTCAGCAGCGTCGACGACAGCATCCCGCCGACCATCGGTGCGGCGATGCGGCGCATCACCTCCGAGCCGGTACCGCTGCTCCACATGATCGGCAGCAGGCCGGCGGTGATCGCGGTGACGGTCATGATCTTCGGCCGTACGCGACCAACCGCGCCCTCGACGATCGCTGCGTGCAGCTCGGCGATCGTGGGACGACGCCGCTCGAGCGCGCAGCGCGCACGCGTGGCCTCCCACGCGTGGTCGAGGTAGAACAGCATCACCACGCCGGTTTCCGCGGCGACACCCGCGAGTGCGATGAAGCCGATCGCCACCGCCACGCTCATCTGATAGTCGAGCGCCCACACCAGCCACACCCCGCCTGCGAGCGCGAACGGTACCGAGAGCATCACGATCAGTGCTTCACCCACCTGACGGAAGTTCAGATACAGCAGCAGGAAGATGATCGCGAGCGTCAGCGGAATCACGATGCGAAGCTTCGCGCTGGCACGTTGCATATACTCGAACTGGCCGCTCCAGGTCGCGTAGTAGCCGGGCGGGAAGCTCACGTGTTCGGCCACGGCGCGGCGCGCGCGCTCGACGTAGCCACCGAGGTCGTGGTCGCGCACGTCGACGAAGATGTAGGCAGACAGCAGTGCGTTCTCGGTGCGGATTGCCGGTGGACCCGACTCGATGCGCAGCGTTGCAATCTGCCCGAGCGGAATCATCGCTCCGTTCGGTGTGCTCACCAGCACCTGGCGCGCGATCGTATCGGGATCGGAGCGCAGCTCGCGCGGGTAACGCACGCTGACCGCGTAGCGCTCGCGGCCTTCGACCGTCGTGGTCACCGTTTCGCCGCCGAGCGCACTCGCGACGGTTTCCTGCAGCGCGTCGATCGACAGCCCGTAGCGGGCCAGTTGTTCACGTTCGGGTTCGATCGTGAGGTACAGACCGCCGCTGAGTCGCTCGGCGTAGACGCTGGTGGTGCCCGGGATCGTGCGCACCACACCTTCGATCTCCCGTGCGAGGCGCTCCAGCTCGCTCAGTTCAGCGCCGAACACCTTGACGCCGACCGGTGTGCGTATCCCGGTGGACAGCATGTCGATGCGCCCCCTGATCGGCATCGTCCAGGAGTTGGCGAGCCCCGGATACTGCAGAGCTGCGTCGAGTTCCGCGATCAGGCCGTCCATCGTCAGCCCCGGGCGCCAGGCGACCGCCGGCTTCAGTGTGATGATCGTCTCGAACATCTCGAGCGGTGCCGGATCGGTCGCGCTTGCGGCGCGACCCGCCTTGCCGAACACCGATTCGACCTCGGGGAAACTGCGGATGATGCGGTCCTGCTGCTGCAGCAGTTGCGCTGCCGCCGTGACGGTGAGACCCGGCGGCGTGGTCGGCATGTAGAGCAGCGTGCCTTCGTTCAGAGTCGGCATGAATTCGCTGCCGATGCGCAGCATCGGCACCACGGTCACGCCGAGCACGCACAGCGCGCAGACGAGCGTTGCCCAGCGCTGACGCAGCACGATCCCGATCAACGGGCGGTACGCGGCGACGAGAATGCGGTTCATCGGGTTGCGCTGCTCGGGGCGAATGCGTCCGCGCACGAACACCAGCATCAGCACCGGTACCAGCGTCACCGACAGCAGCGCGGCGGCCGCCATGGCAAAGGTCTTCGTGAACGCGAGCGGGTGGAACAGCCGTCCCTCCTGCGCCTCGAGGCTGAATACCGGCAGGAACGATACGGTGACGATCAGCAGGCTGAAGAACAGTGCGGGTCCGGTTTCGCGGCACGCGGCGAGGATGAGCTGTGGTCGCGGTGTGGCACCAGCGTCGCGTTCGATATGGCGG
>DAOLKH010000029.1:0-4076 GCA_035331685.1 Pseudomonadales bacterium | reverse complement strand
GGCCTTCCGCCGACCGCGCGATCCGCGTTCGCGTGGCGCCAGTCCTCGAGCTTGCGGTGCGCGTTCTCGATCATCACGATCGCCGCGTCGACCATCGCGCCGATCGCGATCGCGATGCCGCCGAGGCTCATGATGTTCGAACCCACGCCAGCGAAGCGCATCGCGAGGAAGGCCATCAGCACCGCAACCGGCAGCATCAGGATCGCGACCAGCGCGCTGCGCAGGTGCAGCAGGAACAGCGCGCACACCAGCGCGACCACGATGCTCTCTTCGGTGAGCGCGGTGCGCAGCGTCGCGATCGCCTCGCGGATCAGTTGCGAGCGGTCGTAGACGCTGCGCAGCTCCACGCCGTGCGGCAGCCCCGGGGCGATCTCGGCGATGCGAGCCTTCAGCGCGTCGATCACCTCGAGCGCGTGGCTGCCGTGGCGGGCGACTGCTATGCCGCCCACCACTTCGCCTTCGCCGTCGAGTTCGGCGATTCCGCGCCGCTCGTCGGGTCCGACCTCGACACGGGCCACGTCACGCAGGCGCACCGGCACGCCGCCGACGCTGGCGAGCACCACGTTCTCCAGATCTTCGCGTCCGCGCAGATAGCCCTTGCCGCGCACCATGTACTCGTGCTCGGCCATTTCGATCACGCGTGCGCCGACGTCGCGGTTGGCGGCACGGATCGCCTGTTTCACGCTGTCGATGCCTATATCGAAGGCCTGCAGCCGCTGTGGATCGACGCTGACCTGGTACTGCTTCACGAAGCCGCCCACGCTTGCAATCTCGGCCACGTTCGGCGTCTGTGCGAGCTGGTAGCGCAGGTACCAGTCCTGCAACGAGCGCAGCTCGCCGAGGTCGTGCTGCTCGCCGCTCAGCGCGTACTGGTAGACCCAGCCCACACCGCTCGCATCGGGGCCGAGCGTCGGCGTCACCCCGGGCGGCAGCTTTCCCTTCACGGTGTCCAGGTATTCGAGCACGCGCGAACGCGCCCAGTAGATGTCGGTACCGTCCTCGAAGATCACGTAGACGAACGAGGCACCGAAGAAGGAGAGGCCGCGCACGACGCGGGCGCGCGGCACCGAGAGCAGCGCGCTCGACAGCGGATACGTGAGCTGGTCTTCCACCACCTGCGGTGCCTGCCCGGAATAGTCGGTGTAGACGATGACCTGCACGTCGGACAGATCCGGCAGGGCATCCACCGGTGTGTGCAGCAGCGCGTAGACGCCGGCGAGGGCGATGCCGGCGGTCGTGACCAGCACGATGAGCACATTGCGCAGCGACCAGGCGATCAGGGCTTGCAGCATCTTTAGTGCCCTCCGTGGTCGTGGTGCGTCTGCACCGGGGCAGGGGATGAGGACTCACCGGCCGATGCGAGCCCGTCGAGTGCAGCACGCAGGTTGCTTTCGGAATCGATCAGGAAGTTCGCACGCACCACGACACGCTCGCCGTCGTGCAGCCCGGAGAGGATTTCGACCAGGCCGCCGCCACGCCGGCCGGCAACCACAGGGCGCGGTTCGAACTCGCCTGCGGCGTGTTCCACCAGCGCCAGTTGGCGCAGTCCGCTGTCGATCAGCGCCGAGTCGGGTATGGTCACCACCGCCTTGTGTTGCGTGGCCTGCAGTACGGCTCGGCCGTACATGCCCGGACGAAACCGCAGCGAGGCGTTCGGCAGCTCGATGCGCACGCGCGTGGTACGGGTCGCCGCGTCCAGCGTCGGGTAGATGAAACCGACGCGTCCGCTGAAGCTTTCTCCCGGGAAGCCGTCGATCGACAGCGTCGCGACCTGCCCGAGCCGTACCTCGGCCATGTCCTGCGCTGAAACGTTCGCGACCAGCCATACCGGGTCAAGGTCCGCGATGCGGAACAGCGTGTCGCCGGCGGCAAAGCGCATGCCGGCGACGGCGTTGCGCTCGAGCACGACTCCATCGCGCGGCGCGCGCAGCACCACCGTGCGCAGCGGCTCCCGTCGCGTTTCCAGCTCACGGATCTGTGCAGCGTCCATCTGCGCATTCACCAGGCGCGCGCGCGCGCTACGCATCAGCCCGGCAGCGAATTCGTGGTCGGCGCTGGATGCTGCGTCGAGTGCGATCAGGTAGTCCTGCTGGGCGGCGAGCAGCTCGGGGCTGTACGCATCGAACAGCACTTCACCGCGGCGCACACGCTGGCCGGTCGAGTTCACGCGCAGCGTGTCGATCCAGCCGGCAAAGCGCGGTGCGACCGTGCTCAGCGAGCGCTCGTCGGCTTCGATCACGCCGGGCGCCGTCACCGATCGGTCCAGCGGACGAATGCTTGCCGCCTCGCTGCGAACGCCGATCTTCTGCACGCGCGCGAGCGGTATGCGCAAGGTGTTCGCGCCGGCAGTGGTGTCATCGGCGGTCTCGTCGGCGTAGACCGGGATGTAGTCCATCCCCATGTTGTCCTTCTTCGGTACTGGCGAGGTATCCGGCAGGCCCATCGGGTTGCGGTAGTAGAGCGGTTTGTGGTCTGCGGGCGGTGCGAGCGCCGTGGTCGATGCCTGCGTCTGCGAGTGCGCAGCTGGGCTGTGGTCCGCTGTGTTGCCAATCCACAGACCGGTGAGCGCACCGGCACCGAACAGCGCCAGCACGGTGAGCGCGCGAGCAAGGGTGTTCATGGCTGTACTCCGGTACGGCGTTCGAATTCGGCGATGGCGAGTTGCTGCTCCACGGCGGCATCGATGCGCTGGCGTTCGGCGTTGCGGATCTGCAGCGCAGCGGCGACGACCGCGTCGAAGTCGAGTTGCGCATTGCCGTAGCCGGCCAGCGCCGAGCGGTAGCCGAGACGCACTTCGGGCAGCAGTTGGGTGCTGATCAGCTGTTCGGTCCTGCTCGCTGCCTGGTAGTTCGCGCGTGCCGAGGCTGCCGCCGCACGCACTGCGAGCACGACGGCGTGCTGGCGCTCTTCGGCTGCGACGTACAGCGCCTGTTGCGTGCGTTCGCGTGCGCGTGCACCGCCGTGCAGCGGCAGCGTGACGCCGAGCATCAGCTCCCAGGTCTCGAAATGGCTGCCGGTCTGCACCGGCGAAATGCCGACGGTGAGATCGGGGTAGCGCTCGCGTTCGGCCAGGCGGTGCTCGCCGCGGCGCTGTTGCAGTTCCTGCTCCACGATCTCGATCGCCGGCGCGTCGATGGTTTCGCTGTTCATGACACGCTCGCTGCTGCGGTCGAAGTCGGCGCTGGCAGGCAGCGTGGCCGGAGGCGGCAGCGGGGCGTCGAGCGGCTGGCCGGTGAGCGCGTTCAGCGCGATGCGTGCGCGCTCGATACGCCCGTGCAGCGTTTGGGCTTCGATCAGCAGCGTGCTCTGTTCCGTCTGCGCGCGGATCAGGTCCTGTTGCGGTGCAAGGCTGTTTGCCTGGCGCTCGCTCGCGCTGCGCAGCGCCTGCACGAACAGCGTGCGCGTTGCCTCGTTGATCGCAAGTTCGGCACTGGCAGCGTAGTACTCGCTGAATGCGATCCGCAGTTGTGCACGCAGCTCGGCCAGTGACTGTGCCGCGCGGGCGCTGGCAGCCGCGTGCGCCGACGTTGCCGCTTCGCGTCGCAGTCGACGCTTGCCCCACAGCGGCAGGCGCTGCTCGATGGTGTATCTGGTGGTGCCTACCTCGTCGGGGCGCAGATCGGCGTCGTGGATGTCCATCAGCTCGAGCTTGAGCTCGGGGTCCGGCAGCGCAGCGGCAGCGTCGATCGCCTCGTGGGCAGCATCCGCTTCGGCCTGCATCGCGCGAAATTCCGGATGGCTCGCGCCAAGGAGGGCGAGCAGCGTTTCATAGCTGATCGATGACGCGGGGGGCGTGTCCGCGCCGGCGTGGCCTGCCAGCAACAGCAAGGCAAGCAGTGCGGTTTTCATGGTCTGGTTCATTGCCTGTGTTCTCGTCTCGTCCGTGGACCGGCTGCAGCGTTCACGCTCCGTGGCAAGCGGGTTGTCGCACGCGAAGGTGGCGCCACTGAGCGACAACGAGCGACCGCATTGCGGTTCGGCTCGGCGACGTCGCCGGTTCGTTACGAATGGGATCAGGGGGCGTTTCCGCGTGTGCGCACGGAATTTCCCTTTCGTAGGTCGGGATTCATCCCGAC
>DAOLKH010000028.1:0-10113 GCA_035331685.1 Pseudomonadales bacterium | reverse complement strand
GCATGCGCGCGGCATCCGCCTGTCGATCGACGACTTTGGCACCGGCTATTCCTCGCTCAGCTACCTCAAGCGCTTCCAGGTGTACAAGCTGAAGATCGACCAGTCCTTCGTCGCCGACCTGGCGTCCGATACGGAAAGCCAGGCGGTCACTGGGCGCCCAGTCGAAGAACAGCTCGCGAACGTCCGCTTCGCGATACTCCTTGCGGAAATCCGCGGGTGAACCAAAGAATTTGGTCCAGCGCTGCAGCGATTTCTCGTACTTGGTGAGCTCATCGTTGCTGAAGCGGGTACGGATCACCCAGTTCAGCTCCCCTGTCGGTCCCTGAATATCGAAATACAGCGACTGGCGGTTCATCGACAGATCCCAGCGGTCGTATTCGTAATGCCCCGTTGGATCCGGCTTCTGCACGCGGTCGGTGTTCCAGCTCAGATACTGCCGGGCCCAGCCGTGCAGGTTCCAGCCGCCACCCAGTTCGAGTGCATTCACCACCGGTGTCATCGCCAGGGCCAGCGCCGAAACACCGACACGCAGGCCATGACGCTTCAAGCGTGACTTCAAGCTCGTGCTCATCTCCCTACCTCCACGTTTTATGGGCAGCCTCGAGGTGCTGCCGGTTCTCGAACTGCCGAAACATGCCGGGTTTGCCACATCGCATGTACCACACCCCGCGTGCACTCACAACACTCATGCCCTGTTGTCTCTCGCCCTGTTCACTGATGGTGCACCTTCAGGTCACCGAAAATGAAACGCGGTTTGAACAGATACGCCAGCGTCGGCATGATGATCAGCGCGCTGACCGCCGATACCGTCAGCCACAGCGCAATCATCCTGGCCATGTCTGCCTGAAAGCGCAGCGACGAGAAGATCCAGATCACGATCGTTACCACCAGCACGGTACCGGTGACCAGCACGCCGCGCCCTGCACTGTTCATCGAATCCTTCATCGCCTTGAACACATTGCCGTGCTGCAGGACTTCCTCGCGGATGCCATCGGCGATGTAGAACGAGTAGTCCACGCCCAGCCCGATGCCCAGTGCCACCACCGGAATCGTGTTGATGCTGAGACCGATATGCTCGAAGGTCATGTAGGCGAAGGTCACCGTGTTGGACAGTATCACCGGCACCATGAAATACAGTCCGGCCACCGTCGAGCGATACACGACCATCGAGCACAGCACGACCACCAGCAGACCAAGCGCGATGGCCTCGATCTGACCGCGCAGCAACACGTCGTTGGCGGCTGCCAGCACGCCGATGAAACCGCCGGCCAGCTTGAACTCCGCATGCTCCATCGGGTGTTCGTCGATGAATTCGCTGAGCTGGTGAATCATCGTGCGGATGGTGTCGCCCTTGTGGTCATAGAAGAACAGGTTGATGACCGCATTCTGGTAATTCAGATCAGTGAACTGCTCGACCTCGCTCGCGTCGGCGTGGCTGAAGTTCAGGTACAGGAACTGGGCGTTGTCCTCCGCGGTACCGGCAATCTGGTAATAGCGTGGATTGCCTCCATGCAGTGCCTGGTTGGTGGAGGCGATGGCGCCGACAATCGAGTTCGATCCGCCGACTTCGGGCTGGCTGGTCATCTGTCGCTCGAGCAGCGCCATGGTGCGCAGCACCTCGGGTTCGGTGATCGCGCCCTTGTCCTTGCCCTGCGCAACGATGAACATCTTGTCGGAACCGGGATAGTTCGCGTTGATCGTCGACGACGCAACGTTGTAGACCGAATCCTGGTGCAGGATCGGCGAGCCGGGATGCAGGTCACCGACGCTGACACGAAACGCGTAGAACAGCGATACGACGAACAGCACGCCCGATACGCCCACGACCACCCAGCGCGACGTGCGTCCGGTACATATCCGCAGGCAGGCGTCGAGAATACGGTGCATCAGCGGCGCCAGATCCAGCGGATGCGCAAACTTCCCGGTGGTCTTCACGAACGACAGCAGCACCGGCGTCAGCAGCACCGCAGACACGAAGATCGTGCCTACCCAGACGGCACCGATGATCGAAACCTTCTGCAGGAACGGGATGGGAGTCAGCAGCACCACCAGGATGGCGGCTGCATCGGCCAGCACCCCCACACTGCCGGGACGAAACATCTCGCGCAGACTGCGTTCCGCCGCTTCGCCAGCCGAAAGCCCTTGTCCGAGTGCATTGATGTCGTCGAAACGCGTCACCAACTGCACCGCGTGCGAAACGGATCGCGCCGTGATCAGCAAGGCCACCACCGCGATCAGGGGATCGAGGTTGAAGCCCAGCAATTCGCCAATGCCGAGTGCCCAGACGGCACTCACTGCTCCGGACACCAGCGGCAGGAAAGTCCCGCGATACGATCGATTCAGAAGAAACAGCAGCGCAGCCAGCAACCCCAGGGTAAGCAGCGCGATCAGGGCCGTCTCGGGCAGGTAGTAGCCGACCCAGCCGACCAGGATCGGCTGCCCGACCATGTAGACCTTGACTTCTGGCCCAGCATATTTCGCGACCAGATCGTTGATCTGCCCAAATATCATTTCGCTGTCGACCATCTGGTCATAGAAATCGACGGTGATCAGCGCCGACGCCAGATCCTTGGCGACGTAGTTGCCGTACACCAGCGAGTTCTGGATCACGCGATCCCTCAGTTGCTCGATGCCTTCGGGCGTCTTCGGGATGTCCGGCCACATCAGCGGCACGGACTCCAGACTGTCGCTGGTGCTGACGACCGTCGAGAGCTTCTTCGACGCGAGCGAGGTGATGCTGGCCGAATTGACGCCGTGCACCTTGCGCAGATCGTTGGTCAGCTTGCGAATCGTCTTCAGGATCTCGGGAGTGAAGATCGTACCTTCGCGCGCTGCCACCATGATGCTGACCATGTTGGCGCCGCCAAAGGAGCTTGCGTACTGGTTGTTGACCTCCACCCACGGATGGCCGGTAGGCTCGAAATCCGAGAAAACGGTCTTGATGCGGATATGCGCAGCGAAGTAGCCGAAGACCAGCGTGAGCGCAGTCAGCACAATCAGAAACACCCAGCGTCTGCGAATGCAGAACGCCGCAAGCCTGGCAGTCAAGGTATCACCCATGGTTTCCCCGTTCTTATCCTGTTCCAGTCGCAACCCGTCCGATTCCCGATCTCAGGGACCGGCAGGCGCCGCCTGCTCGACCTGACCGTCCGCGTCGGTAACCATCACACGCCAGGTGCCATTGGCGTAGATGCCGACGCTCGACCCTGCCAGCAACCAGCCGTCCGTTTTGCGCAGCACATGCGTGTGCCATGAAAAATCATTCTGTCCGAGCTGCCTGACGTCCCAGTTGGTGGCGGCGGCATCAGCCGTTGCAATCAACCCGTTGGCACCGCTCAGGAACCAGTGCGAACCATCCCAGGCGACCGCGAAATAGTGGTTGTGTTCCGAAGTCCGGATCGGCGTCCAGGTGGTGCCACCGTCAGCCGTTGCGAGGATCACGCCATCCAGGCCGACCACGAGCCCGTTGTCCGGATCGCGGAAGGCCACGGCGCTGAGGTAACTGCCGGTGCCGGAATCCTGCGTTTCCCAGCTCGCGCCATCGTCTTCCGAGTGGAGGATCGTGCCGAACTCGCCAACCACCCAGACCCGACTCCCCACCTTGGTGAAACCTTGCAGGCCGACGTCCTCACGTTCGCGCATCAAACTCCACGTCGCACCGCGATCATCCGACCGCAGAATGGTGCCGCGATCACCAACCACCCACGCCTGGCCATCGGGAAACACGCCTACGTCCATCAGCTTGATGTTCTCGGGAATCGCGTCACTGCTGCGCGTCTCCCAGGTCGTGCCGCCATCCTGTGTCACCAGCATCGAGGCGTCGTCACCGACGGCAACCGCAGTGGACGCGTCCCACGTCGCCACGGCCTGCAGGTTGATGTCACCGCCGGTACGCTGAATGGTCCAGCTCCGTCCGCCGTCGCTGCTCTTGATGATCTTTCCGAAACTTCCCACCAGCCACAGTTGATCCTGGCTCGGCTCTGCCACGCCGTAAAAACGGTCGAGTACCGAGATCGGTGGCGGGATGACCACATTGCTGTTCACCGTGGGATGGGTGAACAGCGCCAGATAGATCAGCAGCAGGATGACTGCCCACGGCGTGGCCGTCGACGCGATCCCCTTCAAGCTGGACATCATTTTCATGTTATTGGCGGGCCTGATTCGTACGGGTTGAAGACAACCTCGGTCCAATGTGTGCAAAAGTGCCATTTTCGGTCACAGCATCACAATGACTCGAGGCGCACAAATCATTGACTCACCGTGCGCATGGTATTGACCGGATGCGCCAGCCACAGACTCGGCTAGGATGAGCGCGACGATGCAGCACGCAAAGGGAACGACGTACAGTGAACGACGATATCGGCGGCAATGGCCGCAGCCGTGCACGCACCCCGCTGGCGCTGCCAGCGCGAGTGCGTGTGGTCGAGGTCGGTCCGCGCGACGGACTGCAGAACGAACCGGACTTCGTTCCCACCACGATCAAGCGCGAACTGATCGCACGACTCGTGAGCGCCGGCCTGCGCACTATCGAAGCGACTGCCTTCGTCGCGCCGAAGCGGGTTCCGCAGATGGCAGATGCGGCACAACTGCTGCAATCACTCGACCGCGTACCCAGTATCGCGTACCCGGTACTGACACCGAACCTCACCGGCTTCGACGCAGCGCTGGCAGCTGGCGCCACCGAGGTGGCCGTGTTCACCGCGGCCAGCGAGAGCTTCTCGCAACGCAACGTGAACTGCTCGATCGCCGCGTCGCTGGCGCGCTTTGCACCGGTGATGGAAGCGGCTCGCCGTGCCGGAGTCCGGGTGCGTGGCTACGTATCGTGCGTGCTCGGTTGTCCATACGAAGGCGCGGTTGCTCCCGAGCGCGTCCGCGACGTTGCCAGCGCTCTCTACGAGAGCGGCTGCCACGAAGTGAGCCTCGGCGACACCATCGGCGTCGGAACACCGGTTGCGACACAGCGACTGATCGAGTGCGTGGCCACCCGCATTCCGGTGGAGCATCTGGCCGGGCATTTTCACGACACCTACGGGATGGCGATCGCGAACGTCTTTGCCGCGTTGCAGTGTGGTGTCGGCGTGTTCGACGCCTCGGTCGCGGGTCTGGGCGGGTGCCCGTACGCACCGGGTGCGTCGGGCAACGTCGCAACGGAGGACCTCGCGTACCTGCTCGCAGGACTCGGTATCGACAGCGGCATCGATCTCGATGCGCTGATCGACTGCGCCGTCTGGATCAGCGCACAGCTCGGGCGCCAGCCCGCATCGCACATCACATTGGCGCGCCGACGCAGCCGTCCCGGCGTGTGACCATTGCCAACTCCTGCGCCGAGCTACAGAGGCTGTCGCAAAAGCCTCCGATCGTCGATGCGAGCAGCGCGGCGTTTTACGACACCCTCTACAGGTGCCCGCTCGACCGTCGCAATTACGGTGCGGGAAGTTTCCCGCCGTCTCCGGCGGCGGCACGATCGACGTACAGCGTCACGCGCCGTGCGTGGCGGGCAACCGCCTGTGCCGGCGTGCGCTCCGGATCTTCGGGTCCATGCAGCACGCGCGCCAGCGCGTCGGTCTTGTCCGCACCGGCAACCAGAAACCAGACGGCGCGTGCACGGTTGATGTACGGCACGCTCAGCGTGATGCGCCACGGTGCCGGATCGGGGCCACGCCCTACCGTCACCTTGCGCGTGCGCTCCTGCAGTGCGGAATCTCCGGGGAACAGCGAGGCGGTATGGCCGTCGGCGCCGAGCCCGAGCAGCACCAGGTCCAGCCGCCCGGGCAGACTGCGCTCGTAGCACTCCGCGCTCGCCTGTACGCTGCCGGCACAGACCATCGGAAACACCCGTGGCGCCGCCACGCGATCAAGCAGGGCTGCGCGTGCCATTGCCTCGTTGCTCAGCGCACTGTCGCGCGGCACGAAGCGCTCGTCGCTCCAGTAGACCGCGATGCGGCTCCAGTCGAGCTTGCGGTGTGCGAGCTGCTGGTAAAGCGCGCGCGGTGTGCTGCCGCCCGAGAGCGCCACCGCGAATTCTCCACGCGCGGCAATGGCGCGACGCGCCGACACAACCAGACGCTGTACAACCTGCGTCGCCAGTTCTTCCGGCGAATCGAACACCCGCAGGCGCACCTTCAACACTCCTCGCCCCGCACACTGTCGGCGGCTATCACTGGCATCGGGTTGTACCAGCTGCGCGCATTGCGCACCAGCAGCATGTCGGCACTGACCGGCCCCCAGGTACCGGCCGCGTAGTTCGGCATGCTCATCGACGGACTTTCGCGCCAGACCTCGAGCACGGGCTCGACGATCTCCCATGCGGCCCGCTCCTGGTCCGCGCGCATGAACAGCGTCGTCGAACCTTCGATGATCTCCAGCAACAGCGTCTCGTAGGCCTCGCGCGACGGCACATGGAAGGCTTCGTCGTAATTGAAGTCCATGCTCACCGCACTCAGCTTCATGCCGGAACCCGGCGCCTTGGCATGAAAGCCGAGCACGATTTCCTCCTTGGGCTGGATGCCGATCAGCAGGTGATTCGATTCGAGGATGTCGGCAGCCCGCGTCGGAAACATGCGGTGCGGTACCGGCCGGAAGAAGATCGCCACTTGCGACAGCTTGCGCGGCATGCGCTTGCCGGTACGCAGGTAGAAAGGCACGCCGTGCCAGCGCCAGTTGTCGATATACAGCTCGAGCGCCGCATAGGTCTCGGTGTAGGAATTCGCGTCCACACCACGCTCCTGGCGATAGCCGCGAATCGTCTTTCCGTCGATGCTGCCGGGCCCGTACTGCCCGCGTACCGCGCAGGGATACGGCGCATCGAATTGCACTTCGCGCACGGCTTTCAGCACGTCGACCTTCTTGTTGCGCAACTCCTCGGCCTCGTAGTTCACCAGCGGTTCCATCGCAACCAGGCAAAGCAGCTGCAACAGGTGGTTCTGCACCATGTCGCGCAGGGCTCCCGAGTCGTCGTAATAGCCACCCCGGGTACCAACCCCGTCGGACTCGGCAACCGTGATCTGCACATGATCGACGTAGCGCCGGTTCCAGATCGGCTCGAACATCGCATTCGCAAACCGCAACGCAATGATGTTCTGCACCGTCTCCTTGCCCAGATAGTGATCGATGCGGTAGATCTGGTTTTCGTCGAATACCGCTCGCAGCGCCGCATCCAGTGCCTCGGAAGAGGCAAGATCGTGGCCGAATGGCTTTTCGATCACGATCCGGTTCAACGGGTTGCCGCTGCCCAGCCCTGCCGTACCAAGTCCGGCTGCGATACGTCCGAACACATCGGGCGGCGTCGACAGGTAGAACACGCGTGCGCACGGAGCACCGAAGTCCGCTTCCGCGCGTGCAACACGGGCTGCGAGTGCCGCATAGCTCGCTTCCTCATCGAAGCCACCGACGTGGTATTCGATACACGAGACGAATTTGCTCCACTCTGCAGGATCGGCTGCACCGCGTCGCGAGTGACTGGCGATGGCACGCTCCATGTCGGCGCGAAACGCATCCTGGTCGCCGCGTCGTGCCACGCCGAGCACCAGAAACCTTTCGGGCATCTGCCCGTCGAGGTACAGGTTGTAGAGCGCGGGCAGCAGCTTGCGTCGCGTGAGATCTCCCGTTGCTCCGAAGATCACCACCACCACCGGTTGCAGTTTCGACATCACGATGCCCCCCATGCAGAATGGAACACTCCCTCGCGGTCGATGCGCTCGTAGGTATGCGCACCGAAATGATCACGCTGCCCCTGGATCAGGTTTGCCGGCAGGCGGGCGCTGCGCATGCCGTCGAAATACGCGAGTGTCGCCGCCAGTGCCGGCACGGGGATGCCGGCGGCGACAGCCTCGAGCAGCGTCGCACGCAGCCCCGCGACGCTACCGTTCAACGCCTCGACTGCGGCCGGCGCACACAGCAGACTCGCCGCTGCGGGGTCTGCTGCAAGCGCTGCGGCCATCGGATCGAGGATCGCCGCGCGAATGATGCAACCTGCCCTCCAGATGCGCGCGACCGTCGCCAGGTCGGTGCCAAAGCCGTATTCCGCCGACGCGTGCGCAATCTGCGCCAGACCCTGGGCGTAGGCAATCCAGGCGCCGGACCAATACGCATCCTCGAGCGCCTTCAGTACAGCGACCCGATCTGCCGTGGGCACGACGGGCGAGGAGTAAAGCGGCGCGAGCTGCTCGCGCTGCGTCTTGTACGCCGACAGTGACCGCGCGGTCACGGCGGCATCGATCGCCGGAACCGGCACACCCAGATCCATCGCGTCCTGCGAGCTCCACTTGCCGGTACCCTTGGCCTTCGCGCGATCGAGCACGACATCGATCAACGCCCCGCCACCCTCCGGATCCGGCGTGCGCAATACCTCCACGGTGATCTCGATCAAGTAACTTCGCAGTCTTCCGGCATTCCAGCGTGCGAACTCGCGGGCCATTTCCTCGTTGCTCATGCCGAGCCGGCGCCGCATCAGGTCGTAGCACTCGGCCAGCATCTGCATCAACGCGTATTCGATCCCGTTGTGGATCATCTTCACGTAATGGCCTGCGGCACCTGCACCCATCAGCGCCACGCAGGGTTCATCGCCAGCACGCGCCGCCGCGCTTTCGAGCACCGGGCGCAGGCGCCGCCACGAATTTTCGCTGCCACCCGGCATCATGCTTGGCCCGTGACGCGCACCGCTCTCTCCACCCGAAACACCCATGCCGACGAACTCGATACCATCCGGCGCAAGTTCGCCGATGCGCCGCATGGTGTCGCGATAGAAGCTGTTGCCCGCATCGACGATGAAATCGCCGCGCTCGAGCAATGGTCGGAGTCCAGCGACGACGGTATCCACGACCGCCCCCGCAGGTACCAGCAGCAGTACCACCCGTGGTCGTCGCAACGCAGCGACGAAATGCGCCAGATCGTCGAAACCCTGGATGTTGTCGGCCGGCAATGAACGCAACCTCTCCACCTGCGCAGGATTGCGTGCGTAGCCCGCGACCGAGTGGCCGTGATCGACCAGATTGAGCAGCAGATTCATTCCCATGGTGCCAAGCCCGATCATTCCGAGCTCGAATTCGCGCGCCTTCGACATCAGTTGACCCTCCCGGTGTTGCGACCAAGACGTTGTGCAGGAAAGTGACGCGTCATCGCCGAGCCGTCTGGCCCCAGCAACAACTGCGCACGCCGGTTCATGCGGTAGAACAACGGCACCAGCTCGCGGTCGTGACGTCCGCTGGCGGCATCGTCGAGCACGAAACGCTCGAGCGCAGCCTCGCCTTCCTGCCAGCTCGCCGGACGCCTGCCGAACAGCAGCGCAAGCTCATCGAGATCGGCATCCAGCAACTGCTGCCCGATCTCGTCGTGGCGCAGCAGATGCCGTACCAGACGAAACGCCACATGGAGCTGGTGATCGTGCCAGGCGTCCGCGTTGTGCAATTCACGCAACGAACGCTGCAGATGCGCGTAGCGTCCGGCAACAGGACTCGTGCGTGCCACCGGCGTCTCCACTGCGGGCAAATCGATGTCGAGGATCTCCGCCAGCGCCTCGACCGCGAACAGATCGGTCTCCGAACACCAGCGCAGATTGATCATCACGTCCGACCCTGGCGGCGGCTCACGCAGCGTCGCGCCGAGTGCAAGGTGATTGGTCAGCGTGAACGCGAAGTAGTAGACACGGATCGCGTCCATGTCGACTGCTCGACCACTCAGTTCGGCGTAACGCGCGTAGAGCGCCTCGAAGTCGCCGTAGCCGATCACGGTATCGCGGATACGCCAGCCGGCGAGGTCCATCATCGGATCGCCGATGTGGCCGAGCTCCAGATCCAGCGCGGCGAGCACGCGCCCGTCAGCGTGGTGGAACTGACCGCCGTCCCACAGGACCGGTGCCTCACGCCCGCGGGTATCCGGCCAGTTGCGCTTCAGCCAGCCGAGACAGAATTCCATGAACGGTTCAGGGTGCGTCTTGCGTGCCCTGAAGATTTCCTCGTAGCGCAGGATGCCGATACGCCCTGCCTCGTGCGGCGTGGTGGCACGACGGATGCCGGCAGCCACGAAGGGATCGAGCGGCAGCGCATGCAGTGCCGCCAGGATCTGCAGATAATGATCGACGACCGCACGCCGCTCTTCCCCGCCTGCCGCAGCGAA
>DAOLKH010000027.1:0-10202 GCA_035331685.1 Pseudomonadales bacterium | reverse complement strand
GCCGGCGTGTGGATGGCCGAGCACCCCGCAATGTCGTGGCGCATCGTTTTCCTGTCCGGTCTGCTCCCGGCTGCAGCCGCGTTCATGGTGCGCCTGTTTCTCGAGGAACCCGAACGCTGGCGACAGGCCGTGCGCGACGCCGCACCGGTACGCCTGGCAGAAATTTTCGCACCGGACTTGCGCCATATCACGTTCGCGGGTGTCTGCATGTCGGTGGTGGCGCTGATCGCGTGGTGGAGTTGCAACGCGTTCATTCCAACCGTGGCCACGGGGTTGGCACAGACCGCGGCGGCCAGCAGCGGATTCGACGCAAGCGCCACACTCACTCTGGTCGAGAACTGGAAGTTCCGCGCCACGAGCTGGTTCAACCTCGGCGGGCTGTTCGGCACGCTGCTGACGATCCCGATCGCGAAGCTCCTCGGACGACGCGCCCTGTACGGCATCTACTTCACCGCCAGCGCGCTGGCGATCTTCGTCACCTTCGGCTTCGACTGGCCGCCGGGCGTGCGGCTTTACTGGTACTTCGCGATCGGCGCGTCGGTATTCGGCGTGTTCGGCAGCTTCACGTACTACCTGCCGGAACTGTTCCCGACACGGTTGCGCGCCACGGGGGCAGGCTTCTGCTACAACATCGGGCGGGTGCTGGCCGCAGCGGGGCCGTTCGCGGTCGGCACGATCGCCGCACGCGGTGCCGACACCGTGATGCACACACTGCTCTACGTCGGGCTGGTACCCGCACTCGGTCTGCTGCTGTTGCCGTGGGTGGTCGAAACACGCGATCGCGTGCTCACCGACTAGACAGCAGCCCGGACTGCACGCAGCTTCACTCGTCGAGCCGCTTCGGCCGATCCATGGTCGGCTCGGCACCGATCACGATCTCGCCGCGCCCGAGCCTCGAGTGTCGCAGGCCATAAGCGAAATAGAGCAGCATTCCGCAGCCCAGATACATCAGAAAGAAGTTGCGCGTTTCGGCCTTGCCCATCAGTGACATCAGCAGCAGCACGCACATTGCCGCTCCGACCAGAGGCACGATCGGAAACCACGGGCTGCGGAACGGTCGCACCAGCTCCGGTTGGGCACGGCGCAGGTACAGCACGGTCAGGCACACCATCGCGAATGCAGCCAGCGAACCGACGTTGGTCAGCGCGGCCAGCGAATCGAGCGACATGAAGCCCGCAAAGCAGGCGGTGACAAAACCCACGATCAGGGTATCGATCCACGGCGTGCGAAAGCGCGGGTGCACGCGCGCAAACATCGCTGGCAACAGACCGTCGCGCGCCATCGTGTAGAAGATCCGCGTCTGTCCGTACAGCAACACCAGCATCACCGAGGAGATGCCGGCGATCGCGCCGATCTTCACCACTACCGCAAACCACGGCAACCCGATCCGGTTCACGGCCATTGCGATCGGCGCCGGATTGTCGAGTTCCACATACGGCACGATGCCCACCAGCACTGCCGAGGTCAGTATGTACAGCAGCGTGCAGATCAGCAGTGAGCCGATGATTCCGATCGGCATGTCGCGCGACGGGTTGCGCGCTTCCGCACCCGCTGTGGATACCGCCTCGAATCCCAGGTAGGCAAAGAAGATCGTGGCTGCTGCGGTGATCAGCCCGCCTACGCCGTAGCGCGAGTTGCTCTGCCCGGTCAGCACGTCGCGCAGCGCCCGCGCCGTATCGGCCAACCACCCACGCTCGGCTCCCTCGGGCGGGGGTGGAATCTGCTCCGGTATCAAAGGCGACCAGTTCGCCGTATCGACGAAGAACGCACCGACACAGATGAACGCGATCACCACGCTCAGCTTGATCGCCACCACGATGTTGTTGGCGGTGGCGGACTCCTGTATGCCAAGCACCAGCAGCGCCGTGACCACAATGATCGCGAGAATCGCCGGCACGTTGACCACACCGTACGCGACGATCTGCGAACCCTCGCGTACCGCAACGCCGGGCGCGGCGCTCAGCTCCGGCGGCACATGAATCCCGAAATCATGCAACAGGCTGACCGCGTAACTCGACCATCCGACCGCCACCGTGGCAGCCGCAAGACCGTATTCCAGGACCAGCAGCAGCCCCATGAACCACGCGACCAGCTCCCCCATCGACGCATACGAATACGAATACGCGGACCCCGATACCGGCAGCATCGAAGCGAGTTCTGCGTAGCACAGTGCAACGAAGCCGCAGAGGATGCCGGTGATCACGAAGGAAATCATGATTCCGGGTCCGGCGTATTCCGCTGCAGCGCGGCCGGTCAGCACGAAGATGCCGGTACCGATGATGCAGCCGATTCCCAGCGACACCAGGTTCCACGCACCAAGGCTCTTCCTGAGTTCCTCGCGCGAGTGTTCGGCCTGCATCTGGGCGACCGATTTGCGCATGAACAGACGACCGATACCGGTCATGACCATCGGACGGGAACCGTTGGGCATCGCAAGGCACTCCTTCTGGGCTGCGACAAGTATAGGTTCCGTTGCAGGCAGCAGCGCTCACCCATGCAATCGCCATGGAGAGGTCACAAAAGCGGTTCAACGACGGACAGTACCGCCACTACGTGCTTCGTAGTCATTGCGACATCCTCTATAGTGGCCCACCGCGCAGGAGCCGTATCGAGCATGTCGCCCCGCCCTTCTAGCCGTGAAAGCGCGCACTGGCATACGTTCCGCGGTGTGCGGGCACTGAAATCCACCCATCCCGAAGTGCGCCGGCTGAAGCGCTGTGAAGAAAGCCTGAGCCTGCACGGCAACAAGGTCTGGCATTCGAGCTTTGCGCTGATCGACTACCTGCACCGGCATCCGCCAACGGTCGGCGCACGCGTGATCGACGTGGGCTGCGGCTGGGGTCTGAACGGCATCTGGCTCGCCCGGCGTTATGGCGCCCGGGTACTCACCGTCGATGCGGATCCGGCGGTCGAACCCTACCTGCGCCTGCAGGCACGGATCAACCGCGTCGAAGTGGAGTTCCTGCCCCGACGTTTCGAGCAGCTCGATGCGCGCCTGCTGGAAGGGGTGGAGCTGCTGACCGGAACCGACATCTGCTTCTGGGACGAAATGGTCGAGCCGCTGTACCGTCTGCTGCGTCGGGCGGGCAAGGCCGGGGCAAGGCGCGCGATCATCGGCGACCCCGGACGCACGCCGTTCTGGACCCTCGCTGCACGCGTCGAGAAACGCCTCGGAGCAGAAGTGATACAGCACACCGGCGGTCGGCCCGGTGCCGCACCGAAGCAGTTGCTGGTGGTCGACTACGCGAAGCTGCGCGGCTGATCCACCACGTGCACTGCGGCTTGCTTCAGTTGCCTGTGTCAGGGATCCGCGGCCAGTCGACGACGACCGCACCACGCAGATCGCCGGCGACGAAGCCGATGGCCTGGTCGGCGGGGTAGCGCTCCGCAAGCGCCTTGCGCACCGGCTCCGCGATCGCCTTGCCGTGACAGGTTTCACATGGCGGCTGAGTCACGATCGCCTTCATGTAGCGCGCCGACCCGTCCGTCCCGCGCTCGAAATGCTCGAGCCTGTCGGCGCTCTCGCCGGCTGCCAGCCGCTTCGCAAAACCCTCCAGCACCCCACGTGCATCGTCATCCGGCGCATTGGCCGGATTGCGCACGCGCAACGCCGTGCGCCAGACACGCACGCCCGCTTCATTGCCGACCTGCTCGGCGATCACTGGTGCCCGTGTCTGGCAAACCCCGATCGCGGCGACGGGTCCTGCGCTGGAAATCGCCGCCAGCAACTCGCTCTTGAGTGCTCCCTGCATATTGCTTGCGACCTCGCGCGAGATGAGCAGCCGCGAATCGGCGTCGTCGATCGCGCATGCACCACACGCGAACGCGAAACTCGTCAGGATGGTCGTGATCGTGCGCATGGCTGGTCTCCGGCTGGATCGGTTCGACGGACAACCCGTATTCACGGCATTGCCTGCAGATCGGGTCGGACTATATATTAGCCATGTCGAATATATCAAGCAGGCCACCATGACGACCGCCGGCACCCGAACCACATCAGCGATCACTGCAACCACGACGCGCGAACTCGCCACACATGCCGACAGCGCGAGCGCCCTGCTGAAGTGCATCGCAAACCCGAACCGGCTGATGATCCTGTGCACGCTCGCTGCGGGCGAACTGTCGGTCAGCGCGCTGAATGATCGCATTCCGCTGTCGCAATCGGCGCTGTCGCAGCACCTGGCCATGCTGCGCAATGAAGGCCTGGTGGGTACGCGGCGCGAAGCACAGACGATCTACTACCACGCGCAAGCCGGACCGGCACTCGAAGTGATCCGGGTGCTGCACCGCCACTTTTGCCCGTACACCACCTGATCCACGATCACCGCAGCGTGTGCACCGCAAACGCCTGGCTGCCGGTTCGCACGCCTGTCTTCACGAAGCGGGCGGCAGCGAAACCTCCATCGTCGGCAGCGCATCGGGCATTCCGCCCAGACTGACCGCGCAGCGCGAGCTGGCGTTGAACGTCGCCAGCGTTATCGCCATGTGACAGATCTGCTCTGGCGTGAAGTGCACACGCAGACGCTGCTGCAGATCCGGCGCCAGCACGGCCGGATCGCGCAGATACGCGTCCGCAAAACCCAGCACGGTCTTCTCGACCTCGCCCAGCGTGCTCGTCGCAAAGCCATCGTCGATCAGCGCCACGGCATCCTCGCCGAGTCCGTCCGCCCGTGCGACGTCGTAACGCACTGCCTTGCAGAACACGCAGTTCACGGTGCGCGCATTGCGCAGCCGCAGCATTTCGATCAGCGCCGGACGCACCGCGTTGCGCCGCCATACCGAATCGTTCAGCCGAACCAGCGCGTCGATCAGTTGCGTCGCCAGACCCAGGCTGCTGTCGCGGATCACGTGTCCGGTGGTGTTCGTCGGCGTTCCGACGCGTGGACCTGCCCCGCTCATGGTGATTCCTCCGCAGTGACGTCCGAACCCAGCGCGGAGAACAGCATCGCGAGACGTATCCGCGCATCGATGAAACCGAGCGACTCGATCAGACAGACCAGGCCCGCCTCGCCATGGTGACGCTTCACTGCGTCGGCCAGTTCATCGTCGATCGCTGCGGCATCCTGTGCATAAACCTCAGCGAATGCGAGCAGCGCACGCTCGGATGCGTCGAACAGGGGGCTGTCCGCGTAGCTGCCGTCACGCACTGCCGCACAACGCTGCGGATCGGTCTCGAAGCCCCGCATGCGGCCGGCCTCGGCCACGGTTCCGTGCAGGGTTGCGAGCCGCATGCGGCACAGTTCGAGCGAACGCGGCGGCACGTGGTCCTGCTGCCAGATACGCTCCCACACCGCGTCGAAATCACGCGCGAGCCCACCGGCCCGGGTGAGCGCCACGGACAGGCTGTCACAGTCGTATTGCATTCGCGCCTCCCATGCCGGATTCCATCGCCGACGGCTGGCCACAAGCGATCGTCGCTACCTTCACACGCGCACGGAACAGCGTCAATATCCGCATCTGTCCGGAACGCAACGAACGTGCAGAGGTAGCACATGCGCTGGCAACAGGGACGTCGATCGAGCAACGTCGAAGATCGCCGCGACGAGGCACAGCCGATGCAGATGGGTGCCGGCGCGGCACCCCTGCTGCTGCGTGTGCTGCCACTGCTGCTGCGCACGCGCGGCGGACGCCTGCTGCTCGGCATCGCCGCGCTCACGCTGGTCGGCGCACAGTTGCTCGGCATCGACGTGCTGTCGCTGCTGCAGGGTGGTGTCCAATCCGGCGCAGCATCCGCACAACGACGCGCCGTTCCGGCCGGGGAGCAGGAGCGCACCGACTTCGTCGCAGCGGTGCTGGGCGATATCGAAGACACCTGGACCGCGCAGTTTTCCAGACTGGGACACAGCTACCAGGAACCACATCTGGTGCTGTTTCGTGCCAGCGTGCGCTCGGCATGCGGTTTTGCGCAGTCCGCGATGGGACCGTTCTACTGCCCGGCAGATCAAAAAATCTACCTCGACCTCGGCTTCTTCGACGAGCTCGCACAACGCTTCGGCGCCCCGGGCGACTTTGCGCAAGCCTACGTGATCGCGCACGAAGCCGGGCATCACGTGCAAACGCTGCTCGGCGTCTCCGAAAAAGTGCAACGTGCGGGACAAGGCAAGCCGAAGGCAACCATGAACGCGCTGTCGGTACGCCAGGAGCTGCAGGCCGACTGCCTGGCAGGAGTCTGGGGATACCACGCAGACCGTGTACGCGGAATTCTCGACCCGGGGGATCTCGAGCAGGCGCTCACCGCTGCCAGCGCCATCGGTGACGACCGCCTGCAGCGCGAGGCCCAGGGGTACGTCGTCCCCGACAGCTTCACGCACGGCAGCTCGGAGCAGCGCATGCACTGGTTCCGTCGCGGCTTCGAATCCGGTGATATTGCGAACTGCGACACCTTTGGCGAGCGCGCTCCCTGAGCCACGGGGCCAACCGGCACGATCCGCCTTGTGCTACGGGCACGCTCGGCTAGACTTGAAGCATTTCGCACACAAGAAGACGCGAAGGGAGTCGCATGAACTGGATCCTGCTGGGCGTACTGGCCGCTGCTGCAATATTGTTGGCGGGATTTGTTCTCGTGCGCCGACGCACACCGAAACCCGTGCCAGCCCCGGTGCCAGTCCGGCAGCGCCGCGCCGTCGCCGTCGACACGGGTGCCGATATTGTGCCAGCCGAGGCACCAGCCACCGAAGCTGCCGAACAAGCGCCATTGCCGCCCGCCCTCGCCATGTTCTGGCTGGCGGAGGAACACGAGATCCTGCCGGATCGTGCCGCACAGATCGGTGAACGCCTGCGCCAGATCGTGATGCCGCCGCGCGGGGTGCAGCGCTTCATGAGCGCAGACATCATGGCGAACGACGCCTCGCGCGAACTGGCAGAGCTCGTGATGAGCGAACCCCGGCTCGCTGCCAAGGTGCTCGGACGCGCCAACTCGCCGCTCTACGGCCTGCAGATGCCGATCACCAGTGTGCCGCACGCGATCACGTACCTTGGCATGAACGCGGTGCGCAGCATGGCTCTCAGCTTCCTGCTCGAGGAATCGTTCACTGCGGACGATCCGCAACTGCGCCAGTACTACGACAGCATCTGGGATTCGGGGCTGTTTGCCTCGGAACTCTGTTCGCTGCTGGCAGGAAAGCTTGGCCTTACGGATACCGGCGCGCTGTGCACACAGACCGTGCTTTCGTTCCTCGGTGACCTCGCTGCACCGGCGCTGCTCGACGAGCGTGCCAGGGAAGTGCGCAGCCTCACGCTGCTGCAACGCCTGCATTTCGAGCAGGAGACGATCGGCGCCAGTGCGGTCCTGCTTGGCTCGATCATGATGCGCGCATGGGGTCTCCCTGGCGCGATCGTCGATGCAGTCTCGGCAACCGGACGCGTGCTCGTCACGCCTGCCACGCAACTTGCTCCGGAGCAGGCGGTTCGTGCCGGCCTCTCGTACGCCTGCGCACGCATCGGCGAGGCGATCGCACAGCAGCGGATCGAGCACGCCGAGCAGATCGATCTGCTCGGCGACGAATCGCCCGAACTGCACCACCTGCAGGGCTACCTGCGCCTGCCGGCACTCGCACGGCTGCCGCAGCAGTTGCAGACGCCCGAGTTGCGTCTCGCGCTGATGCGCATGATCGGCGCGGCACGCAACGAAGCAACGACGGCAGCCTCGTCGTAGGACACCTCGCGCCGCTCAGCACGCGGCGGGGCGGCTCAGATCGTCGCGAAACGCTGCAACCAGTGCCGCGAGCCCCGTGCCGGATTCAAGGCGCGCAAGCGCCAGCTCGCACCACGGCAACAGATAACGCACGAGGAGCTCGCGCTGCAGCACCGGCTCCTGCGCCTCGACGGCACACGCGAATACCTCGCAAGCCACGCCGAGCTGATCTGGCGGCAGTTGCGCGGCTTCCCATTCGAGCTCCAGATGGTCCATCACGCGCAGCCAATCCTCGCGCACCGCTGCGCCATCACGCCCGAGTGCCGCGTGCAGCAGCAGTGACACCGTCGGTGCCGGCCCATGAAATGCGCTCCAGTACTCGACGGCGATCTCGTCGAAACCACCGGGCAGACCGAGCGCACTCCACACCGTCGCGCGGGTCGCGGTGTCGGCCAATGGACTCCACAGCCGCGCCCAGGCGAGCATCGCGAGCGCCTGCGGATCCTCGGCGAAAGTCTGCATCATCATGCAGCTCCCAGGCGCATCAGGTCGGCCGTCCGAGCAGCGCACGCTGCTCCGGACCCAGCGCACGGATCGTGACCCGGGTGTCCTGCACGAAGGTGCCAAGCTGCAGGTGATTGATCGAGAAGCGGAGCTGGCCGTCACCACCCGCCATGTGCAGCGGATTCTGGATTCCGGGAATGATCCACTTGAAGCTGCGGTGATCCGGGAACTGCTGCGGCTCCCAGGCATGGAAGTAGTACGCGACGCGCGGGCGCACCATCGTGCTCTGCTTGATGCGCATGTGGATGCGACCGCAATCGTTGTACAGCTCGGCAAATTCGCCGTCGGCGATACCAAGCTCGGCGCAGTCGCGCGGGTTCAGCAGCATGCACGGCTCGCCGCGCTGCAGGCGCAGCAGCATCGGGTTGTCGCGCCACTGCGAGTGGATCGACCAGCGCGCATGGCACGACACCATCTGGAACGGATGCTCGCCTCCTGCCTTCGGGCTGGGCTTGTGCACCGGCAACGCCTCACCCGCCGCGACGAACCACGGGTGGTCGATATAGAACTGCAGTCGACCGGTATACGTCGGCCAGCGCGACTTGTGTTCGGTGAACAGTGTCAGCGTGCTCAACACGCCCTCTCCCTTCCAGTCGGGGTTGAAGGTCGCGGCAGGCAGCACGTTGTCGCCGGCATTCGCAAACTTGCGAATGCCGTCGCGCTCGAGTTCCGCGAGCTGCACCCCACCGGCGCTGGGACTGCCGTCGAGCACGGCCTGGGTCACTTTCGCCGCGTCCCTGGCACCGAACGCACCATGACTCGTGTAGCGCTGGTGCAGCGTCTTCCAGTCGACCCGACGCGAACCACAGGTGGTGAAGGCCGGCAGATCACGCTCGCGACAGATCTCCTCGATTCGCCTGCTGAGCAGCCAGAAGATCTCCCACTCGTCCTTGCTCTCGCCCAGCGGGGGCACCGCCGCATCGCAGTAGTGCAGATACGGTGCGTAGGTGACGGTGTACTTGATCCCGACCTTCTCGTACCAGCCGGCTGCCGGCAGCACGTAATCGGAGTGCATCGCGGTGAAGCACCACTTCACGTCGATACACACCGCAAGGTCGAGATTCGGCCAGAACTGCTCCAGCATGCGATCGCCACGATTGCTGCGCCGCAACAGGTTCGCGCCGCCGGTGAACATCACCTTCGGCCCGGCCTGGCGCGCACTCAGCGTCTCCCAGCCGCTGGCGCGTGCCTCGCGATGGTAGTCGGCAAGCGAACGCCCGTCGTAGCGCCGTGCCTCGGTCTCGAGTTCGTCGGCAACGCCCTGGTAGTCGTACATCAGCGAGGCGGTGGTGGTGCTGCAGACGAACTTCGACTCGTTCGCACGCGCCATCTCGAACGGGATCAGGTGTGGCGACTTGCGCTGCATCACCACATCGACTGCGATCCGGTACAGATCGCCCGGCTCGAGCACGCCGGCCATCATCGCCAGCTTGCCGCGCAGGCCGGAGTGCTCCATCTGCAGTTGCGAACCGAAACCCGCCAGATCGAAGAAGCCAGTTGCGTGGATGCCGGCGCCACGCTTGCCGATCGCGCCCTTCAGCGCGAGGCAGAGCAGCTTCGCGCGGTTCATCAGATCCGAATGCACGAAGCGGTTCGATCCCCAGCTCGACAGCACCAGCGGGCGCTCGGCGCGCGCAAAGCCGTCCGCGAAGCGCAGGATCATCTCCGGGTGCAATGTCGTCACTGCGGCGGTGCGCTCGAGCGTCCACGTCTCGAGCTGCTCGCGCAGCAGCGCCATCACCGGCGCCACGTGCACCTCGCTGCCGTCGTGCAGACGCACCGCGATGCTGCCTTCCAGCGCCGGATCGATACCGTCCAGACGCAGCCATCCGTTGTCGTGACCCTCGACTCCGGGCGCCAGCACGATCCGGCGCGTGCGCGTGTCGAGGAAGTACATCAGCCGCCGGTCACCGCCCACGACCACGTCCGCCTCGCGAAGGAACTCGCCGGCCACCTCGATTTAAATTCCAAATATCTTCGTCTGTCCAATCTGCAACTAGTGCTT
>DAOLKH010000026.1:0-10220 GCA_035331685.1 Pseudomonadales bacterium | reverse complement strand
CAGATCGACCACCGTGTACGAGGGAATTTCGCCACCCCAGATGCGGTTGTCGGCATCGGTGGGGAGTTCGCGTCGATTGCCCGGATCGCCGAACTGCGAGCCGTTGTAGTGCACGCTGAGCGCTGCGCTCAGCGCATCACTACCGTAGTTCAGCGCCAGGTTTGCCATCCGCTTCGGCGAGTACGGAATGCGGTTGCCACGGTTCTCGCCGCTACGGAATTCCGAGTCGGGCACCCAGGTTGCATTGGCATCGATGCCGAAGCCTCCACCGAGCTCGTAGCCGAGCACCAGCTCCATGCCCCGGTGGCGGGTCTTGCCGGCGTTCGACTGCGACAGCAGCGGATTGCTGTTGCCGGTTACTACCTGGTTGTCGAAATCCATGTAAAAGGCGGCTACTTCATAGTTCAGCGCACCACGCGAACCTCGCACACCGGCCTCGTAGTTCAGCGAGCGCTCACCGTCCAGGTTCTGGTCGGTCAGACCGTCGAGGGCCACACCGTTCGACGCCGGCGAAAAGGCCTTGTAGACACCGCCGTAGAGCTGCGCAGAGTCGCTCAGCTCGAAGGTGGCTCCCACGCCGGGCAGCACCTCGGTGTTGGTGGTGGTGGCAGAGGCGCCATTGCTGCTCAGCACGCGTCGATCCTGCTCGTAGGATTCGATGCGCAGGCCAGGCGTAACGGCGAGGCGTTGACTGATCACGAAGCGGTTCTGCACATAGCCGGCGACGCTGTCAGCCGAATCGACGATGTGCTGGTCGGTCACGCCCGTGCGGTCAGCCGTGCGGGTGGCGCGCACACGGCGGTCGTCGGATTCTTCCTTCATGAAGCGCAGTCCGAATTCGGCCTGGTTCTCGATGCCGAACAGAGTGTGATCGAGCAGCAGGCGCGTCTCGATGCCGTAGCGCTCGAAACTGCGGTTGTTGCCGGTCAGCGTATTCGTATACACCCAGCGGCCGGCCGTATTCGACGCCCCCACATCGACGTTGTAGCGCCAGTAATCGCGGCTCATGTCACTCCAGTACACCAGCGTCTTCAGCGTCGCGCGCTCGCCGAGCGTCCACTCGTGATTGAGGTCGAATGCACTGCGATCGGTGAGGAAGTAGTCATCCGGGGCCGGGTTGTAGCTGCGTCCGGCGCGGTAATCGCCGAGCAGCAGGCCGCGATAGGAAATGTTCGCATCGTTCTCGTAATACGAAAACTTCAATCCCAGCGCGTGCTCGTCGTTGAAACGGATACCGGCCTTCGCCATCAGGTCGGACATCTCGTAGTCCTTGTGCATGAAGCCGTCGCTCTTCGCATAAGTGGCGACGATGCCGGCAAAAGCGTCTTCCGAACGGGTGCGGCCGCCCGCCTCGACGGTCGCTTCATGCGTATTGAACGAACCCGTGCGCACGGACACCAGCACACCGTCGTCTGGCGTCTTGGTGCGATAGTTGATCACGCCGCCTATCGTGGACGGCCCATAGCGCAGCGATGCCGAACCCTTCAGTACCTCGATGCTCTCGACACGCTGGATGCGCGGATTGAAGTAGCGGGTGTTGCCGACGAACAGCCCGGGAGCCACCGGCACCCCGTCCTCGAGGATCAGCGACTTCGTTTCGCTCGATGACAGTCCACGAATCCCGACGTTGGAGACTATCGAGGTCTCCTCCTCGCTCTTGACGTTGATGCCTGGAACGCGGCGCAGCACGTCCTCGGTGGACAGCGGCTGGATCATCTCGAGCTGCCTGCGGTCCACCAGCACCACGCTGCCGGTCATTTTCGACACGTCTTCCAGTCGCTTGCCGACCACCTCCATCTCGGGCATCGGCACATCCCGGTCGCGTGCGGGCGCAGGCTGGGCCGTCGCGGTGGTGGACAGCAGCGCGGTGACAATGGCAACGGCAAGGTGTTGGTGCGAACGGAACGGGTGGCCTGAGGTCACGAAGTCATCTCCGAAGGGTTGTATCGATGTTGTGGGCGTTGCGGCGAGACAGGATCGGCGACCCGCGCCCAGCACAAGCGGGCGCAATTCAATTCGGAATGCGAATGATTGTCAATGCCGGCAAGTCGGCTGCAAAACGCTGCGAAGCGTGCCGCGATCGATGAACGCACCGGGTCCGAAGTCGCGCCCCAGGTGTGGCGGTGCACGAACAGATCCTTGTTGACGCTCGCAGAAGGAAGTGCCGACAATCGGGGAGCCGATGATCAACAGAAGAAGACTCCGATGTCACAAGCAGCCGACGCTCCCGGTGCGCCCATACAGGAACTCGCCGAGGCATGGGAACGCTTCTGCGACGAACTGAAGGAAGCCGGCCGCATCCCGCTGAACGCCGTGCTGCCCGGCAACGATCGCGATCGCGCCGCCGGCTTCCAGCAGATCGCGCGCAACATCTCGCTGGCGCTGCAGTTCAATTACGAGTTCACGAATCCGCGACTGCCCGAGTTCGCACGCTATTTCGATCCGACACGCAAGCAGGGCGGCGACAACAGCGACTGCGTCTACGTGGGTGCACAGATCAACGGCAGCGACACCTACCGCATCAGCGGCGACCGCGGCACGGCGCGCTACTTCTCGGTGGTCGTGGTGGAAGACGGCGACACACCCTGGGGCGGGCGCGTGGCTGGAACCCTGTTCGGGCACCAGATTGAAACCGCAGCCGATGGCAGCTTCGAACTGTTCCTTGGTCCCGAGCCCCAGCCCGGCAACTGGCTGCAGACGACCGAGCGCACTTTCCGGGTCACGATCCGCCAGTACTTCGCGGACTGGTTGCAGGAACGTCCGATGCGCGCGCGCATCGATCGCATCAGCGGCCCCGACGAGGAGGCGCCGCTGCTGTCACCGCAGGCACTCGCCCGCGGGTTGCTGGATTCGGTCGACTGGCTGCAGCGCTCGGTCGCGTACTGGCCGTGGATGCTGGAGAAATGGCGCACGCAGCCGAACACGTTCCGCTCGTACTGGCAGCTCGAGGACAACAGGATCGACGCTACACCGGGCGGCGATCCGCTGGTGTGCCTCTGGCAACTGCCCGAAGACGAAGCCCTGATCATTCGCGTACGCCCGCCGCAGTGCGTGTACTGGGGCGTGGAGTTCGGCAACTGCTGGTGGGAAACGGTCGATTACCGCTACCGGCTATCGAACACGAACATGCACTATGCCGCAATCGAGGAAGACGGCGAACTGATCGTGGTAGTGGCTCACCATGACCCCGGGGTACCGAACTGGCTCGATTGTGCCGGCTTCTCGACCGGCTACGTCACATTCCGCTGGATGCTGTCTGCGGAACATCCGGTACCGCAGTGCACGCAGGTGTCACTGCAGACGCTGTTCGACCACCTGCCGGCCGGGATCAAGCGCATCGATGCGGCGGGAAGGCGCGAACAGCTCACCGAGCGGCGGCTTGGCGTGGCCGCGCGCTTCGGTTACTGAGCACTCCACGCGGCACACAAGGAACGTCGTCAATGGCTGGCGAAACAGCTTTCTGGACACCTCCGGTACGGCCCGAATGGCTGCAGAAGTTCAATGCCGAAGGCGAGCATATGAACATCCGCAAGCTGGTGCCGCTCGATGCAGACGAACTGATCGCGACCGCGCAGCGCAGCACCGGTTTCAGCAACTTCGGCGGCGACGAATGGCACGAGCCGTTCAAGGTGCTGCTGCGCGCGATCGACGAGGAAGCGGAACTGCATTTCTTCGGCCGGCTGATGACGCGCAGCGACATCCTGATCTGGCTGCAGGCGCTGCTCGGCGTACAGGCAGCATTCGATGAACATCCGGAAATAGCCGATGAAGTCATCGACCAGCCGGTGTTCATTGCGGGGCTGTCGCGATCCGGCACCTCGATACTGTTCGAGCTGATGGCGCAGGATCCGCAGTTCCGCTCGCCGGCGCACTGGGAAATGATGTTTCCGTATCCGCCGCCGACCATGGAACGGCGCCACGACGATCCGCGGATCGCGCGCTGCCAGCACCTGATCACGCAGTGGAACCGCGTCACACCGACCTACGCGACGATGCACGAAATGGACGCCCGCCTGCCGAACGAATGCATCATCGCGCAGGCCTGCACCTTCGTCAGCGAGCATATCCCGTTCCTGTTCCAGGTTCCTTCGTACATGGCCTGGCTCGGCAACACGGCCGACTGGGAATACCCGTACCGTTTCTACCGTCGCATGCTGCAGTTGTGGCAGTGGAAATGCCCCGGGCGACACTGGCTGCTGAAGGCACCGTCGCACCTCAACTACCTGCCGGTCCTGTTCAAGGTGTTCCCGGACGCGCGCGTGATCCTCACCCACCGCGACCCGTTGAAAGCGCAGGCCTCGGTGACGAACCTGGCGGGAACCTTCTACTGGATGCGCAGCGACAAGCCGCTCGATGCAGCGGCATTCGAGGACCTGATGCTCCCCGAGCGGCTGGCGCAGCGCCTCGATCGCCTGATCGACTGGCTGGACCACGGCGCGATTCCGGCGGCCCAATGTTACCGTTCGCTTTACGCCGATCTGATGCGCGATCCAATGCAGGCACTGACCCGCGTCTACGCGCAGTGCAAGCTGACTCTGGAGGACGACGCGCGCCAGCGTATCGCTGCCTACGTTGCGGCCAAACCCAAGGGCAAGTTTGGCGCTCATGAATACCACAGTGCGGTAGGAACATCCGAAGAAGCCGCACTGCGTGCGCTGTTCAGTCGCTACCAGCAGCGTTTCGAGGTGCCCGACGAACGTTGAGGGGTTCCCTACGGCTTGCCGAGCACGACGCGCGTCGCACTGCGCGTGAAATCGCTGGTACCGAGCTCTGCAACCGAGCGTGCCTCGGCCGCCAGCACGCTCGCAAGGTCAGCGTGCATCGCGAGATTCAGGTTCGTCTTGATGTGCGCCGCGGTCGCCACCGGCAGCGCCAGCAGACGCTCGAGCACGCTGTTGCGGGTCGCGTCGAGTTCCGCACGCGGTACCAGCCAGTTCAGCAAACCCAGCGCCAGCGCCCGCTCCGCGTCCACCGCCTCACTCATCCAGTACAGCTCGCGCGCCCTGGCCGGGCCAACCAGATGCGTCAGGAAGTAACTGCCACCGAAATCCCCCGAGATGCCGATACGCGCGAACGCCGTCAGGAAGCGGGCGTTCGGCGTGCCGATGCGCAGATCGCAGGCGAGCGCGAGCGCCATGCCCGCACCGGCTGCCACCCCGTCGAGTACCGCAAGCGTGGGTTTGGGCATCGTGTGCAGCACGCGCGCGGACTGCGCCCAGTGTTCGATATGGCGCGCCAGCGCGTCGTGCCCGTCGAGCGCGCTGGTCGGGATGCCGCTGATATCGCCACCGGCCGAGAAGGCACGATCGCCGGCGCCGGTGAGCACGACCGCGCGCACGGCGTCGTCGTGCCCGACTCGCTCGAGCAGCGGCAGCAGCGCATCGAGCATCGTTACATCGAGCGCGTTACGCGCCTGCTGGCGATCGAAGGTGATGGTCGCGACACCGTCATCGACCGCAAGCTGCAATGTGGCGGGAAGATTCATCGTTTTCCGGATTCCTGGCTATGATTGCGGCTGAAATGGCGGCGCCATTGCTCGCGCACCTGGCGGCGCAACAGCTTGCCGGCTTCGGTACGCGGTACGCTGTCCACGAAGGCATACTCGCGCGGCTGCTGGTAGCGGGCAAGGCGCTCGCGCACGTGAGCACGCAGCACGTCCTCCACGGACTGGCTGTCCGCCGGCACTCCGCCACGTGGCACCACCAGTGCCAGCAGGCGTTCGCCCCATTCCGGGTCGGGCAGCCCGACCACGCAACAGTCGAGTACCTGCGCGTGTTCGAGCAACACGGCTTCGATCTGCGCCGGATAGACGTTGACGCCACCCGAGATGACCAGGTCGGCACGACGATCGCACAGGAACAGATAGCCGTCGACGTCGAGGTAGCCCATATCGCCCAGCGTCGAGAGCTCTCCGCGATGCGCTGCAGCGGTCTTCTGCGGGTCGCCACGGTACGCAAAGCGCTGGCGTTCGTTGCGGAAATACACGGTACCCTCGACGCCGGGCGGGCACGGTCGCCCGGCGTCGTCGAGGATGTGCACGGCGCAGCCCGGCGTTGCACGTCCCACCGATCCGGGATGCGCGAGCCAGTCAGCCGAGGCGATCGCGGTGGAACCCATACCCTCACTGCCACCATAGAACTCGTAGAGCACGGGGCCCAGCCACTCGATCATGCGCCGCTTGATCTCTGGCGCGACCGGAGCAGCACCGTGAAACACCAGTTTCAGCGACGAGAGGTCGTAACGGCGGCGCGTTTCATCCGGCAGCTTCAGCAGGCGCACGAAATGTGTGGGCACCAGGAAGGTGCTGTGCACACGCAGTTCCTCCACGGCGCGCAGGAATTCCTCGGCGTCCCAGCGTTCGAGAATCGCCACCGGAGCGCCCAGCAGCGTCGCACCCTCGCAGTAACTGAGCGGCCCGGCGTGGTACAGAGGTCCGGCGACCAGATGCGTGCCCGGCACCTCGCCGTGCAGGAACAGGCGCAGCATTTCCATGCTGCGCCGGCTCACCAGCCCCGGGGGTGCGGCGAGCGGCTCGCCGGCGCCCTCGATCACGACGCCCTTCGGCTGGCCGGTGGTGCCCGAGGTATAGAGCATCAGATGGCCGGCACGCGGCGCATCCAGCGGCGCGTCGCTGTACGCTGCCATCTCGTCGAGGTGGCGAAAGCCGGCCATGCCCGCCCCGGCTGCGAAGCGCCAGCGCGGATCGACCAGCGGCGCGAGCTGCAGCGCGGTATCACCGTAGTGCGGATGTGCGACCAGTGCCTGTGCACCCGAATTGCGCAGCACATACGCCGCATCGTCCGCGGGCAGGTTGTGATTCAGCGGTACTGCGGTGCGGCCTGACCAGCCAATGCCACGGTAGCAGGCAAGAAACTCCGGAATGTTCGGCAACAGCAGCGCAACCACGGCATCGCGCCCCACCCCGGCGGCATCGAGCAGCCGCGCAAACCGCTGGCCTTCACGCTGGATCCACTCGTTGCCGATCGATGAAGGCATCGCGCTCGTCACCGCTGCGGCTGCAGGCAGTCGGGGTGGGCCCAGGGCGGGATTTGCGGCGGTGGCAGCGTGCCACGAGCATCGAGCATGCGCACCGCAAGACCATGCTGCAGCGGAAAATGCAGGCTGTAGGCGATCTGTCCGGTACGCTCGCTGGCCGGCAGGTGGCATAGCGCCAATGCGGTTTCGGCGAGGTACTCGACCGGTTCGGTGGGGTAGTCGGACGGGATGTGCGGGTCCGCGCCCGGAGTGGAAATCGCCGTGCTCGGGGCGACCACGTTGACCGCGATATTGTCTGCGAGCAGCTCGGCCGCCAGCCCCTGCGTGAAGCGGTTCAACGCAGCCTTCAGCGCCCCGTATATCGCCGAGCCACCGTAACGCGCGTAGTCGTCGAAAGGACGCAACGGCGGCAGCGCGCTCACCGAACCCACGTTCAGGATCCAGCCCGCGCCGCGTGCGCGCAGATGGGGGATCGCGGCACGGCTCAGCGCGAACGGCACCTGGAAATAATGATTCGTCAGTTGCGCAAACGCGGCATCGCTCATCTTCTCGACGGGTGCGTACTGCGCAAATCCGGCGTTGTTCACCAGAATGTCCAGGCCGCCGACCGTCTGCACCACCTGCTCGATCAGTCCGTTGCGTTCCGTGGCGTCGTCCAGGTCGCAACGCAACGCGAGTGCACGCCCACCCGCAGCTTCGATCAGCGCGACCGTCTCGCGCAGCGTTCCCGGCGTCGGCGAGGATTCGACGCTGCGTGCCGTCACCACCACAAACGCTCCGGCGCTTGCGAGGCGCTGCGCGATCGCCCGGCCGATGCCACGGCTGGCACCGGTGACCAGCGCGATACGCCCTGCGAGCGAAGGTTCAACGCTCATCGGTCATCTCCTTGTCGTGAGTGAGGGTATACCGCATGCGCGGATGAACGGTGCAAACAGGCGCCATTATGACGCAGGATCATCCCCGGTCGCGCACCCCTCGCCGGTGGCTCTCGGGGTTATGCTGGTCGCACTCGCCAACGTCTGCGGCAGGAGGACTGCACATGAACCATCCGGCATTTTTCGACCAGGTACGCCGCATCAAGGTACGCGATCCGCTCGCCGAACTGCTCGGCAGTTGCGAGGGCGGATTGATCGAATACGGCTACGTGGATGCCGTGCGGCTCGCTGGACACTCGTGTCCGACGGTTGCCGGGGCGTATCTGGTCACGCTGCGCGCGCTGGCGCGTCTGTTTCCCACGGGCCCCGCGGAACGCGGCAGCGTGCGCGTACATCTGCGTGATGGCATCGGAGAAGGCGTCACCGGCGTGATCGCGAATGTGGTGAGCATGCTCACCGGTGCGGCGGGTGAAGGTGGATTCAAGGGACTCGCCGGCCGCTTCAAGCGCCGCAACCTGCTGCACTTCGACGCCAGGATTCCCGCCTCGATCCGCTTCGAGCGTACGCACGACGGTCAGGCGGTGGATGTCGACTACCATCCGGAACGCATTCCGGCGCCGACGCGCATGCGCGAACTGCTGGGGCGGGTCGTCAGCGGCACTGCGAGCGCCAGCGAGCAACACGAGTTCGGCGCGCTGTGGCAGGAGCGCGTGCGCCGTATCCTGATCGACGGGGTGGACGACGACACGCTCGTCGTGCTGAGCGGACCGCACTGAACCTCCCACGCTCGACCGGACACGCAGAAAGTCAAAGTTTCCGCTGGCAGATCATCGAGTTGTCTATTACTCTTCAAGTCGATAACGAACTGACAAGGGGTCAGCGGCATGACGGGCGGCAGCAGGGCATCGTTGGCACGGGTCGGGGGTCTGCTCTGGGCGCTGCTGGGAGCGACGTGCGCGCTTGCGCAATCCTACGGACCAGACCCGCAGCGCCTGCACCTGGAGTCCGACAAGGCGGTGGTATTCGACGCACGCACCGGGCAGATCCTGTACGCGAAGAATGCCGAACGCAGAGCACCGATCGCGTCGATCACGAAGCTGATGACCGCGATGGTCGTGCTCGATGCGAAGCTGCCGATGGACGAGATGCTGACGATTTCGAAGGACGACATCGATCGCCTGAAGGGGACCTACTCGCGCCTGCAGATCGGCACCCGGCAGTCACGCGCGGAAATGCTGCGCCTGGCACTGATGTCTTCGGAAAACCGCGCAGCCTCGGCGCTTGGACGTCATTACCCGGGCGGGCGCAGCGCGTTCATCGCCCAGATGAACCACAAGGCCGCAGCGCTGCGCATGCAGCAGACGCGGTTCACGGACAGCACCGGGCTGTCGAGCCAGAACGTCTCCTCGGCCGGTGACCTCGTGAAGATGGCGCAGGCGGCGAGCCAGTACGCTCTGATCCGCGAGTACACCACGACGGCCGAACGCACGGTGAGCTTCCCGCAGCCGCGCTACTCACTCGGCTTCGTGAACACCAACCGGCTGGTACGCGGTGGCTCCTGGGACATCGAACTCAGCAAGACGGGCTTCACGAACGAAGCCGGCCGCTGCCTGGTCATGAAGGCGCGCATCGAGAACCGTCCGCTGGTGATGATCCTGCTCGATGCACAGGGCAAGCTGACACCGGTGGGCGACGCGACGCGCATCCGGCAATGGCTGGAGCGCAGCAACTACGCAGCCAGCGTGCGGCGCGCGACCACCTCGGCCTGAACAACGCTCGGGGTCGCGCGTTCAGATCGTGAGATCGGCGTGCGACTCCATCCGCTGCAGCTCCCACAGGCGCCGGTAGAGCCCGCCGCGCGCGATCAGTTGCGCGTGCGATCCGCGTTCCTGGATGCGCCCGCCAGCCAGCACCAGAATCTCGTCCACTTCACGCAGCGTCGACAGACGGTGAGCAATCACTACCATTGACACGCTTCCTTCCAGGGCATGCAGCGCCCGCTGCAGCGCCTCTTCGGTGGCGCTGTCGACACTTGCGGTGGCCTCGTCGAGGATCAGCAGGGCCGGCTCGCGCAGCAGGGCACGCGCAAGAATGACCTGCTGGCGCTGGCCAGCCGACAGTGCTGCACCTCGCTCGCCGACCTCGGTCTGCAGGCCGTGCTCGAGTCCATCGACGAAGGCACCCAGACCGGCACGACGCGCCGCCTCTTCGACGCGCGAGGCGTTCGCGCCAAAGCCGAAATCGATGTTCCCGGCAATGCTGCCGGCGAGCAGGAACGGATCCTGTGGCACGTAGGCGACGAGGCGACCGAAGGTATGGTCGTCGATCGCATCCAGCGCCACCCCGCCG
>DAOLKH010000025.1:0-10312 GCA_035331685.1 Pseudomonadales bacterium | reverse complement strand
ATGAGCTGGCGCTCGAGTGGACGGCGCGAGCGTCGAATAAATCAGTTTTTCCCTAGCACCACAGACCGACTCGATTGCACATTCTGGGCTGACACGCTTGGCACGCCGAGGGTGGCTGCGAGTACGGGGTAGGCAATGAACTTGAAAGTGTGCGGGCTGCAGTTGTTATGTCGCATAAATAAAAGCCTCTTTTTCTGTTTCTGCATTTTCGGACGTCTGCTCAATTCGTCGCTTGCTGATGCTTCCAGGCAAGTGCCTGCAACAAGCACTTCAATCCCTTTCGTAACACTATACCTGCCGGTCAGCCCCTTCAGCTGTACTGTCGATACATCTTCATACGGAAACAACAACTGAATGTTGGCCTGCTTTGCGAACAACACCAACGCCTTGTCAGCGGTTGATGGGGGGATATCAAAATCAAGCTCAACCTCCCCACCATGAACCGCGGGCATAAACAACAACGTCAGAGTCAACACCAAAATAACCATGATCCACGCCACACCATCGCTGCCGTTTGACAAGGCCGGGCGATTGCGAAGACGCCATGTTTTGCGCTTGGCTGTTTCTGGTGCCAATACTGACGACAGGTCAGACATGAAAAACCGCCATCTCTCCCAGAAAATAATTCTTTCGTCTTGCACACGCACACTCAGTGCAGGCTGCACCCAAAGGGTCAGTGAGCGGTGCCGTCCGGGGATTCGTGAAGAGAAAGCACGATCAGATCGTCTGCGATCCGGCGATGCTTGATGCCGAAGCCGGTGTCCAGTGCCTCGAGGAATGGCTCGATGTCGCCAATGTCAAAGTATCCCCCGATCCGGATCCGGGCAATGGCGGGATCGATGATTTGGAGTCGCTGATTGGTGTAGCGCCCCACATCCTTCACGACCTCTGCCAGAGTCTGCCCGTCGAAGGCCCATTTGCCGCCCTTCCACGCGACGCGGCGGTCGAGCTGGGCCTCCGACAGGCGCCGTGGAGTCTCGATGCGTTCTGCATAACGCGTGAAATCCCCGGCACGCAGGGCCTGCGGGTTCGTTCTCGTGCTGTCAGCACGGGTAACGCTGACACCAACCACGCCTTCAGCCACGGCGACTTCCACGTCCTCATCCCTGATGCGCACGTTGAAGCTGGTGCCAACGGCACGCACCGCGCCCTTGCCGGCATAGACCACGAAGGGCACGCGGGGATTCGGAGCGACGTCGAAGTAGACCTCACCCGTGTTCAGGTAAATCGAACGCTCGCGCGCATCGATATGCACACGCACTTCGCTGCGTGTATTGAGGACAAGTTTCGATCCGTCGCTGAGCAGAACCTGAGACTGTTCGCCGGTACGGGTCTGGTACACGCTTTCAACGACTTTGGGGGTAGCAGACCACGGCAAAAAATCCGGTTTTGCGACCATCAGGGCGGCGACGAGCAACACACACACAAAACCCAGCGGTGCAGCCCATCGCCATGGCGCCCACATCCTGCCTGACGGATCGAGCTGGCGTGAAGGAATCTGCTGCAGCGGAATGACTTGTGCCAGCAATTCCAGGCAGTCGACCTGCTTCCAGGTTTGCGCCAGACGCTCGAAGACGGCTGCGTGGTCTGCATTCTCTGCAAGCCAGGCCTGTAGACACGCTTTATCCTCATCGCGCAGCTCGCCACTGTCGACGCGCACCACCCACGCGGCAGCCTGTTCCTCGATCCGACGTTTCCTGTGAATTGGAATGACGTTCTGCATCGTGGTCACTTCAGCTTCGAACTGCGCTCGGCAACATGTCCGGCTCCATCAACGTGGATCGTGCGCAGCTGTTGCGTACAGCGCAGCAGTGCCTTGGCCAGGTGCTTTTCGACCGTGCTGACGCTTATATCGAGGCGCAGTGCCACCTCCTGCTGCGAGAACCCGTATACCTTGCGCAGAACCAGGACGTGACGGCATTGCGGCGGCAAGGACGCCGCCACGCGGCAGAACAGCTCGAAGTGCCGCTGCGCCATCACACGCGCCTCGGGGCCGGCTTCACTATCATCCATGACATCCGGGGAGGCTGAATCCTCCAGTGAGTCTTCCATCTGATTGAATTTGCGTGCCCTGAGGTTGAACGCGAGGTTGCGGGCAGTTCGATAGAGATAGGCCTGCGGATAGCGGATCTCGCCCTTGGCGGCTGCCTCGAGCACTCGGACGAAGCTCTCCTGTGCAACGTCCTCGGCATCTTCCGCTCGGCCAAGATAGCGCCCGAGGTAGCGTCGAAGGCGTCCGCGCAATCTGCCGATTTCGAGATTATTGAACATGTGTGCAGCCCTCGGACGGAGGCGGGGGCAATGTAGCACCATTTGGATGCTCACGGTCGCGGCGACAGGGATGACCGCAGGAAGGGCGACCGGCCAAGGAGGGCGACCGCGGGTCGCCCGTACAACCCCGTGCATTTCGATGCCGTAGGGGCGACCGGCCGGTCGCCCGTACATTCGCATCCCGTGGGTCGGGCTACCCATGGATGCCGTTGCGCGGCGGCTCCTAGGGCGCGATCAGCCTGCTGAAGCCACTTGCCTGGTCATAGGCATGAGCAAGCTGCAAGATCTCCAGGTCGCCACCGTATTTCCCGAGAATCTGCAGCCCCATGGCACGGTTGCCCGTATCGAACCCGGCGGGGACAACCCCTATCGGCAGCGCGGAAAGTGTCCCGATGCCGGCCACCTCCATCCAGCGGTGGTATGTATCCATCGCATGGCCGGCAATCTCTTTCGGCCAATGCACGCTGGCTGCAAACGGAAAGACCTGGGCCGTGGGCAAGACGAGGAAATCGAACTGCTCGAGCAAGGTCCGGACCGCCTGGTACCAGGCGCTGCGAGTCGTTGCTGCCTGCGCCACATCAAGGCCGCTCAGGGCGAGTCCGGTTTCGATTTCCCAGATGGCTTCCGGCTTTATCTTGTCCCGCATCTGCGGCTGCTGATACATGCGCGCAAACCCGGAAGAGATGGCATGGCTGCGCATGGCCAACCAACTCCGCCACAGGGCCGGCATGTCAAAATCCGTCGTTACCTCCTCAACGATGCAGCCGATATTCCGGAAATGCTGCAGCGCGTTTTCGCAGAGGCCGATGACGCCAGCCTCCATCGGCAGGTAGCCATTGAAGTCACCGAGAAACCCTATCCGGGTCCCTTTGAACTCGCGTGCGAGCGTTGCCGTGAAATCCACGGGCGCTTCGTTGATTGAGAGGGGAACGCGATCATCCGGGCCTGCCATGACGGACAACAGCAGTGCAACATCCTCCGCCGTTCGCCCCATCGGTCCCTCTGTCGCCAGCTGCGAGAAAAAGACCTCGCTTGACGGCCAGTAGGGCACCCTGCCAAACGACGGCCGCAACGAGTAGATGTTGTTCCAGCCTGCCGGGTTGCGCAGCGACCCCATCATGTCGCTGCCATCTGCGACGGGTAACAACCGCTGCGCCAGCGCGGTTGCCGCCCCTCCACTGCTGCCTCCTGTCGTGAGCTCGCGGTTCCAGCCATTGCGGGTCGTTCCAAACAAATTGTTGTAGGTTTGCGAGCCCAGTCCAAACTCGGGCATGTTCGTTCGCCCGATGAATATCGCCCCCGCAGCCCGCAAACGCGCGGCAAGCAGGCCGTCGTCCTTCGGTATATTGTCTTTGAACAGAACCGACCCGAGTGTCGTGCGCATGCCGGCAACCTGCGCGGCGTCCTTTGGCGCCATCGGCAGTCCGTGCAGGGGGCCGACCTCGTCCCCACGCCGAAGCGCTGCGTCGGCCTTCTCTGCCAGAGCGAGCAACTCCTCCGGAGACTCGAGCGAAACAATGGCGTTGAACGCCGAGTTTACCGCCTCGATTCGCGCGAGAAATGCCGTCATCACCTCCCGGCAGGACACTTTCCTAGCTCGGATGGCGTCCCGCAGTTCGATGGCGGGCATCTCTGTAATGGGGTCTGCAACCGGATGGGCTCCATCGGCTGATACCCGGGTCGCCGCCAATGCTGCGGCACCGGTGGCTGCCGCCCTCAACACGGTACGTCGGCTCACTGTCATGTGCTCTTGATCCATATTGACGTTCATCCCACAGGCGCTCCTCAGCTGTCGTACCGCAGTTGCATGTGACGCCGGCGCCCGATCAGCGCTTCGTCGGGGACCAGGTCGACGTTGCCGGTGACCATGAACCGACCAGGAATGCCACCCGAGGCGCCCGGATCGCTCGCTACGTTACAGCTATCCAGCGCGCTCGCAAACTGGCTCCGCGCCGCTACAAGTTCTGTCTCGTCGGCGGCCACCTGTGATGAGGCGGAAGCGGACACGGGCGACCGCAGGATGGAGGCGACTGCGGGCGGGGCGACCGCGGGTCGCCCGTACGGGGCATGCGTTTCGATGTCGTAGGGCGGCCTGCCAAGGAGGGCGACCGCGGGTCGCCCGTACGGGCACCCATTTCGATGTCGTAGGGGCGACCCGCGGTCGCCCGTACAGTTCTGTAGAATTCATCCGCATTGCATGGGGGACGGAGCACAGGTGGACGACAACGAATCCCTGCTGGTCGAAAGGCTGAGTGATGGTCGGGCGTGGGCGGAATTCTGTGACGGGCTGAAACGCGCGGGCTGCGGCGTCCTCGACAACGCGCTCGCGAACACCTCGCTCGACCGCGCCGAAGGCTATCGCTACCTGAGCCGGCTCGCGCGGCTTGCGCTGGAGAAATTCGTCGAGAGCAACGATCCGCGCACGCCGCGCTTCTACCAGTTGAGCCGGGAGGACGCGAAGATCGGCGCCGACAACCCCGATGCGTACTACCAGAACGCGTGCCTGAGCGGGGAGTACGAATACCGCCTGTGGGGCAGGCGCAATTCAGTGTTCTATCTCGGGATCGGCACCTACGCCGGAAACTTCGGCAGCTCGGCTCCATCGGGGCGAACCGGTTACATCGAGGGCGAGGAACTCATCGTCGCAGACGACGGCAGTTTCGAGATCATCCTCAGTACGAGACCCCAGCGCGGCAACTGGCTGCCGATGGAGCCGAACACCTCGTCGCTGATCGTTCGCCAGTTCTTCCTCGACAAGACGAACGAGAAGGCAGCCGAGCTGCACCTGGAACGCATCGATGGCGATGCACGGGCCCAGCCGCTGGCGCCGGTGGATCTCGCGAAGGCGCTGCATGACAGCGCAGCCTTCGTGAAGGGCACGGCCGAGCTGTTTGCCGGCTGGGTGCGCATATTCGTCGAGCGCCCCAACGAGCTGAACCTGCTGCCGCTCGAGAAGCGCGAGGCTGCGCACATGGATCCGAACCAGCCGTTCTTCTACCACGGCTACTGGTCGCTGGCACCCGACGAGGCGCTGCTGGTGTCCGCGACGGAACCCGCGTGCCGCTACTGGAACTTCCAGTTGAACAACATCTGGATGGAATCGCTCGATTATCGTCACCACCGGATCACGCTGAACAAGCACAGCGTGGCGAAGGATCCCGACGGCCGGTTCACGATCGTGGTCGCCCACGCCGACCCCGGCGTCGCGAACTGGATCGACACCGCCGGACACACACACGGGACGATGGGACTGCGCTGGAACGGGGTTGCCAATCCGCCGCGTCCCGACTGTCGAGTCGTGAAGCTCGCCGAGATCACCGGCAACAGGGGGAGGTGCGACGGGGAATGAAGCACACCGCATCGACCGTGGATGCCATGCTGGCCGAAGCAAGGAAGCGCACCGGGTTCGACGACTTCGGCGGCGATGACTTCCTGCCGCCGCTCGACGTGCTGCTGCGTTCGATCGAGGACGAGGCGCACCTCGGCACGGCGGGCCGGAGCTCGCTCCAGGAGCGGATCGTCGGCCTGCTCGCCAACCGGCTGCGCGTGCAGCACTGGTTGCAGCGTTATCCGGCGATACGCGAGGAACGGCTCGATGCGCCGCTGGTGATCGTCGGCTTCCCCCGAACCGGCACCACGATGCTGCAGCGGCTGCTGGCCAGCGACCCGCGCTCCACCGCGTTGCTGTGGTGGGAGTCGCGCAACCCCGCGCCCTTCGACGGCTGGTCTCCGGCGCTCGCGGCCAGCGAAGTGGACGCGCGGATCGTCGACGCCAGGAAGCAGACCGCCGCGATGCTGGAGGCGAATCCGGATCTCGCGGCGGTTCATCCGTTCGACGCGGAAGCGCCGGACGAGGACGCGATGCTGCTCGAGCACAGCCTGCGCTCCACGGCGCCGGCGGCGCTGGCGCACGTGCCGACGTACCTGCACTGGCACAACACGCACGACAACGGCGCCGCGTATCGCTATCTGAAGCGGATGCTGCAGTTCATCCAGTGGCAGAAACGCCTGCGCGGTGAGCGCATCGGGCGCTGGGTCCTGAAGGCACCCGAACACATGGCGCATGTACGGCATCTGTTCGAGCAGTTTCCGGACGCGACCGTGATCCAGCCACACCGCGATCCGGTCGACATCTATCCTTCGCTGGCGAGCATGATCTTCCAGTTGCGGCGACTGGCGAGCGACGACGCAACCGCCGCCGAAGCCGCCGACTACGTGCGTGTTTCATCCAGGCACCGCATCGCCCGGTTGATGGAAGCGCGGCGCGAGCTGCCGGCGACACGGTTCGTCGATATCTGGTACAGGGACGTGATGTCAGACCCGCTCGGCCAGGTCGAACCTATCTACGAGAGAGCGGGAATCGAGCTGACCGGCGACGCGAGACAGCATATGCAGGACTGGCTGCGCGCGAACCATCGCGAACAGCGCCCAACGCACGAGTACAGCCTCGAACAGTTCGGTTTCGACGCGGAGCAGATCCGCGAGGAACTGGCCGAATACCTGCAGGCCTTCGTGATACCCCTCGGCCAGGGTAGTATCGGCACCACGCACCCCGACCGGAGAGCACCATGAAGAACCTTGTCGGCGCCACGCTGCTTGCCGTCGCAGTAGCCGCCAGCGGCTGGTTCGTCGGTCACGGTTTCGAGCGCGGGCACAACCCGCGCCACGTCACCGTGAAAGGCGTATCCGAGCGCGATGTGAAAGCCGATCTCGCACTGTGGCCGTTGCGATTCGTGCAGGCCGGTGACGAACTCGGTCAGGTGCAGGCCGCGATCCAGAAGGACGACGCCACCGTCAGTGCCTTCCTCGCGCGCCACGGGATCGACGACGGACAGGTGGCGTTCCGTGACCTCGAAGTCACCGATCGCGCCGCGCAATCGTGGGCCTCGGACAACTACCCCTCGCGCTACATCATCTCGCGCACGGTGATGGTACGCACCGACGCGGTGGATACGGTATACCAGGCGACGCAAGCCACCGGCGAGCTGGTCGACGCCGGCGTGGTGCTGGACACACAGGACAACAACAAGCCCGCCTACCTGTACAACGGGCTGAATGAACTGAAGCCGGCGATGATTGCCGAAGCGACCCGCAACGCACGCGAGGCAGCGGATCAGTTCGCGCACGATTCCGGCGCGCGCCTCGGCGGCATCGTCACCGCCAACCAGGGCGTGTTCCAGATCCTCGCACGCGACAAGGCGCCGATGCTGCAGGAAGAGCGCCAGATCGCCAAGACCGTGCGCGTGGTCGCGACGATCGACTACGCGCTCGAGGATTGAGCGTTACCAGGCGTAGACCGGAACCGCTGCCGCTGCGGCTCAACCGATCTGTTGCAGCGTCGCCAGACCGTCGGCGTATTCCCAGTAGCCGCGCAGCGCCTTCAGCTTGCCGTGTGCGTCGACGCGGTACGTGAACACGCCGTCGACGATCTGCCGGTAACGCTTGCCCTCGAAACCCAGTTCGATCGTCAGGCGCACCACGTTCGCACACTCGTTGCCGGCAGCGGTGAACGAGTCGCGGATATCGATATCGATCGTCGAGTTGGCGATATTGCGATCCCAGAACGCCTCGCGCGCAGCCGGCGTGCTCCAGCCCTTGCCTTCGGGATCCAGATCGGACTTGCCGATCGGATCCTCGATGATGCCATCCTCGGCGAACATGCCGAGCCAGGCGTTCCTGTCATGGCTGTGTACGTACTCGCGCGACTGCAGCGAGATCTGGTAGGCGCGATTGCTCTTGTCCATCGCCGGGCTCTCCTCGAGTGGTGTGCAGGCAGCATTGTAGCCGCGAATCCAGGCACTACAGGCGCATGCGAGCCCTCATGAAGAATCCGTCATTGCAATTGGTGCATATTGGAGTTGTCTTTTGATTCGAAGCCGCGCAACATTCGCGCACCTCAACCACGAGTGGACGATGCACCATGGCCTGCGATCATTCGGACCCTTCCGCAATCTACCCGTTCGACGCCCGCGGCGTCGCCAAGCGCTTCCGTCATGCCGCCATCTTCGGCGCGCTCGATGCACTGACGCCAGGCGAGACGATGCGTTTCTGCAATGACCACGACCCGCTGCCGCTGCTGCACCAGATCGACCAGCGCTACGGGCCACACATCGATATCCAGTACCGCCAGCGCGTTCCCGGCGAGATCGTGATCGACTTCATGCGCAAGTGACGCACTCACGACCGGGTGCCGTTCAGCGCACCCGGTCATCCCCGTTCACACCGTCGCTGCCTGCACCCAGATAGCGGCGCACATTGCTCAGCACTCCCGTGCTCACCTGCCGCAGGCGGGGGCGTTCGGCTTCACTCCACGGAATCACGCGGCATGCTGCCATCGCGCGCAGACCCAGCCGCGCGGTCAGGATACCGGCGCCTATGCCCTGCGCCGCCCCCGTCGACAGCTTGGCCATCACGCCGGCGCCCATCACCTGCGTCCCCACCTCCGCCGCGACCTCGGCAGCGCCGGCAAGCGCCATGTTGCGCAGGATCACGCGCAGCAGCCGGATACGACCCCAGTAACCCGCGTCCACGCCGTAGGCACGAGCGACATCCTCGACCAGGCGCAACTGACGCCAGAGCACGAACAGCATGTCGATCAGCGGAAACCGGCTCAGCGCGACCATCACGGTCACATCGCCCGCGTGCACGACCACCCGCTCGAGTGCGCGCGCGTCGGTTTCGGCGAGCACGGTCTGCCCATAGAGCGCCAGCACTTCGCGATCGTTGTGGGTCTGACTGAGCGAATCCCGCCACTGGCGGAACGATTCGCGTCCGGTGTCCCCGCTCAGCGTGGCGAGGTGCGTGCAGAACGCGACGCCTTCGCTGACGCCGTGGTGGCCGAGCAGGAACTGCGCCCGTTGCTGCAGCTCGTCGCGCCCGCGCAGCCGCCCGAGTGTACGCCAGAAACGCCACAGCGCACTTCCTGCGGTGGCGAGCAGCAACACCGCCACCAGCGTCCAGCCGGCACCGAGCAGCGGTGACTCCTGCACCAGCCGCCACAGCCCGAAGCCCGTCTGCACCAGCAGCAACAGCGCTGCAAGGCCGATCGCGCTCGCGAACAGGGCAGCGCGCAGCCGCGCCCGCCTGCCCTGCGGCTGCGCCTCCATCCCGGCTTGCGCCCGATCGTCTGTGACCGGCTCCAGCGCGAGGCGTACCTGCGCCGATGCCGGCACGGGAGCGGCTTCGTCGAGCGGGTCGAGTTCGGTGCGTCGGTCCTGCATCTCTTTCCTTCCTCGCCGTGCGCTATTGCAGCCGGTCGCCCAGCAGGTACTCGAGCACGGCATCGAGGCGGATATGCGCCATCGTGCGCATCGGGTCCATCGCCGGCGGCCTGAAGCTGTCGAACGGTTCGCCACGCTCGCGCCACCAGTGCTCATCGGGAACGTCGGCGGGAACCGCTCCTGGACGCACGAACAGAGCGCGGCCATCGAGGGCGTGCCCGCGGATTCCCGCCAGCGTCCTGCCGTCGGCACGCCCGCTCGCGACCTCGGTCGCCTGCACCGACGCGATCGCCATGCAGTCGGTGGTCACGCCCTCGAAGCGTGCCACCAGTTGCGAGTCGCGCACCAGATGCTGCAGCAGCGACACCAGGTTCGCGTGCTGGTCGGGCGTGACGTGATCGGCCTTGCTGGCCGCGAACAGGATGCGATCGATGCGCGGGGCAAACAGTCGCGACAGCAGATTGCCCTTGCCGTAGGCGAAACTCTCCATGATGCGATGCAGCGCCTGCTGCATGTCGCGGAAGCATTCAGGCCCGCGGTTCAGCGCCTGCAGGCAGTCGACGAGCACGATCTGGCGATCGAAGCCCGCGAAGTGGCGCCGGTAGAAACCGCGTACCAGGTGCTTCTTGTACTGCTCGTAGCGGTGTTCGAAGGTATGGAAGACGCTGCCTTCGGCGGCCTTGCCCTGTGGCATGGCCCATGCCCACGGCACGAACTCGAGCATCGGCGCCCCTTCGTGCTCCCCGGGCAGCAGAAAGCGCCCGGGTTGCAGCAGGCTCAGCCCCAGCCGCTCGCGGCAGGCGTGCAGGTAGGCGGTGTAC
>DAOLKH010000024.1:0-10515 GCA_035331685.1 Pseudomonadales bacterium | reverse complement strand
AGCCGCCGATCTACCTCGGCATGGGATCGGGTGACGCCTACGGCGGCATCATGTCGGCGTTCGCGATCGCGACCGCGCTGTATCAGCGCAACCGCAGCGGACACGGCCAGTGCATCGACGCCTCGCTCTACGGCGCACAGCTCTATCTCGCAGCGCCGCAACTGCAGTCCTATCTTGCAGGCAACGAAGACCGCGCGCTGCAGCACTCGCGTCGCGAAGCACCTAATCCCCTGTGGAACCTCTACCCGGCACGCGGCAAGTGGGTCTACGTCTGCGAACGCAACGAGGACGCGCGCTTTGCACTGCTTGCCGAGGCGCGTGCGCAGAACAACAGCGCACTGGTCGATGCACTCGATGCGCTCGCGGCGACACTCGATCACGAGGCACTGCTGGCAGCGTTTGCAGAGCGGGGGCTGATTGGCGCACAGGTGAATACACTCGCCGATGTGATCCGCGACGAGCAGGCGTGGGACAACGACTACCTGATGAAGGCCTGGTGCGAGGAAGTGCGCCGCGAGGTGGACGTCCGCGGTTTGCCGGTCGCGCTATCGAAGACGCCGGGGCAGATCGATTCGCTGGGGCCCCAGCTCGGACAGGACACCGAACTGCTGATGATGGATCTGCTCGAGTACTCGTGGGACGAGATCGAGGCATTCAAGGCGGCTGGTGCGATTCCCTGATCGCGGACGCCGGTGAAAACAACACGATACGCAATGGTGGTGCAACGATGAGCGAGACGGCGGAAGCGAAGTGGAGTGACTGGACCTCGCCGGGTGGCGAGGGGCTCGATGATTTCGTCGAGATCATCTACGAGAAGAAGTCTCACCGGCAGCTCGGCGGTGGCGTGGCGCGCATCACGCTGAACAAGCCGGACAAGATGAACACGCTGACGCTGGCGACCGTCGAGGAAATGTTCCGCGCCTTCTACGACGCGAATCACGATCCGATGATCGGCGTGATCGTGGTGGCCGCGAAGGGCAAGCATTTCGGAGCGGGTGGTGATGTGCAGTGGGAGCGCTGGGGATTGCGCGGTGCGTTCTACAACCGCTACCCGCACAACCGCCTGATGCGCATGTCGCGCAAGCCGATCATTGCGCAGGTGCAGGGCTACTGCATTGCTGGCCACAACCATATGGCGTATTGCTGTGACTTCACGATCGCTGCCGAGAACGCGATCTTCGGACAGGCGGGCGCGCGGGTATCCTCGCCGGCCGACGGCTTCTTCGTGCCGTACCTGACCAAGGTGATCGGCGCCAAGAAGGCCCGCGAGATGTGGATGCTGTGCCGCAAGTACAAGGCGCAGGAAGCGCTCGACATGGGTCTGGTGAACACGGTCGTACCGCTCGATCAGCTCGAGGCGGAAGTCGACCGCTGGTGCGAGGAAATGCTCGCGCTCAGCCCCGGTTGCCTCGAGGTGCTGAAGGCCTCGTTCGACAGGAGATGGACGGTTACCGCGAGCAATGTGTCACGTCGGCGGCGCTGTACCCGGACTGGTTCGACATGCCTGAGGGCAAGGAGGGTGGGGCTGCATTCCTCGCCAAGCGCACGCCGGAGTTCTGGGATATCCGCCGGCGCGCCGCCGAGGCGCAGCAACAACTGCTCGATGATTACGAGGCGCGACAGCCGAAGAAATGACGATGACTACCGGGAGGCCATCGACGTGGATCTGAAGGACAAGGCCTGCATCGTCGGTATCGGCGAGACGCGCTATTGCCGCAAGCCGGGATCGGGCATGAGCGAGGAAGCGCTGCAGATGGCTGCCACGCGCGCCGCGCTCGAGGACGCGGGCCTGAAGGGGCGCGACCTCGACGGCATCCTGGCGTTCCCGAACGTGGGTCGCTGCGAGGCTCTGGCGGCGAACCTCGGCTGCTCGAACCTGCGCTTTGCGGCGATCATCCATATGGGCGGCGCCACTCCGGTGGCCTCCTTGCGTCTTGCCGCGATGGCGATCGCAACCGGACAGGCCAACTACGTCCTGATTCCGGGCGGGTGGAACGGCTATTCGGGTGCGCGTGTTCGTGAAACGGTCTCCACCGACATGCATTCGCTGCCCGGTGGTCCGATTGCCTGGGACTACTATCTGCCGCACGGCCTGACTGCGCCCCCACAGTGGTATGCACTGATGGCGCGCCGCCACATGCACGAATACGGTACCAGGCACGAGCAGCTCGGTGCGGTTGCGGTCGCGATGCGTCGCCACGCACAGCTCAATCCGGGTGCGGTGATGTGCGGCAAGCCGCTGACACTCGAAGACTACATGGCCTCACCCATGCTTGCAGACCCGTATCGCGTCAACGACTGCTGTCTGGAAACCGATGGTGGTACCGCGGTGATCGTCACTTCACCCGAGCGTGCGCGCGATCTCGGCAAGCAGCCGGTCTATATCATGGGAGCTGCGGCAGGCCAGCCGTATCCGGCCGACGAGATCACCAACCGCCGCGACTTCCACGGCACCGGCCTGACGATCGCAGCACCGGAAGCGTTCCGCATGGCCGGCGTCACTCCGGCCGACGCGGATTTTGCACAGATCTACGACTGCTTCACCTTCGAGGTGATCCAGCAGCTCGAGGAAGCGGGCTTCTGCAAGCGAGGTGAAGGCGGACCCTTCGTGGAGAACGGTGCGATCGAACTCGGCGGCAGGCTGCCCGTGAACACGCACGGCGGGCTGCTGTCGGAGGCGCATTCGCTCGGAATCGGACATATCGTCGAAGCGGTCAAGCAGTTGCGCGGCAGTGCCGGTGAGCGCCAGGTCGGGGGCGCCGAGATCGGTGTGGTGACCGGCTGGGGTGATTTCGGCGACGGCAGCATCGCGATCCTGCGGCGCTAGGCACGAGTTCGAGGAGAGCATGCGATGAGCGACACTGCAGTTGCCTATGACAAGCCGCTGCCGCGGCTCGAAGGTCTGAGCGGCGAATTCTATGGCTGGTGCAAGCAGGGCGAGTTGCGTTTTCAGCGCTGCAAGGGCTGCGGTTCGTTCCGTCACGTGCCGCGCTCGATGTGCCCGGAATGCAACTCGATGGACTGGGAATGGGCACGTTCCAGTGGCCGCGGTACGGTCTATACATGGACCGTGGTCGAACGCGCACTGCACCCTGCCTTCATGAAAGCCACACCACTCGCCCCGGTGGTCGTCGAGATGGAGGAGGGCGTGCGTCTGCTGTCGACACTGGTCGACTGTGCGCCGCAGGAACTCACGATCGGCATGCCGGTGGAAGTGGTGTTCGAGGACGTGACCCCGGAGGTCACGTTGCCGCGTTTTCGCCGCGTGCGCGGCTGACAATACGTTCCGATCAACGACACGATCTGTTGCAGAGGAGAATCGCAACGATGGCGCTGAATTTGCCTGAAACCTTCAATTACGAAAAACGCGGCCGCATCGCGATCATGACCGTGAACCGTCCACGTGCGATGAACGCCTTCACCGGTGAGATGCTCGCGGCGATGGATGCCTGCTTCGCCGACTTTCAGCAGGACGATGATCTGTGGGTCGCGATCCTCACCGGGGCCGGTGACAAGGCATTCTTCGCCGGCATGGACCTGGCGGAAGCGATTCCGCGGCTCAACTCGGGCGAGCAGCTTGGCTACGAGGATCACACCAAGCGACCGTTCTCGGACGTGTTCAAGCCGATCATCGCGGCGATCAACGGTTTCTGCATCGCCGGTGGCATGGAATTCATGCAGGGAACCGATATCCGCATCGCGGCCGAGCACGCGACCTTCGGTCTTGGCGAGGTGCGCTTTGGGCTGGTGCCGACCGGTGGCACGCACGTGCGCCTGCCACGACAGATCCCGTGGGCAGTCGCGATGGAGCTGCTGCTCACCGGCGAGAACATCGATGCGCGCCGTGCCTGCGAAGTCGGGCTGATCAATCGCGTGGTGCCACGCGAGAAGCTGATGGAAGAGGCACTGCGCATTGCAGAAAAAATTTGTGAAAACAGCCCGCTGGCGGTGCGTACGGCCAAGGAGATCGTGGTGCGCCAGGCAAGTCTCGAGCAGGGTTTCGTGCTCGAAAAGGCGATCGGCGCGCGCGTGTTCGGTTCGTACGACGCCACCGAAGGGCCGAAGGCATTCATGGAAAAGCGCAAGCCCGAGTTCAAGGGGCGCTGAGTTTCGGGGGCAATGACGGAGGATCACGCGATGGCACTGCGTGTAGAGACGGTGATGATGGGGCCGGATACCGGGCAGTACGCCGGCAAGGGCCAGGCGGTGACTGGCATCGCGCGTATTGCAGACGACGCCCGCAGGCTCGAGGAGCTTGGCTTCGACGGCATCACTGCTCCCGAGGCAGGACACGATCCGTATCTGCCGCTGGCGTTCGCTGCCGAGCACACCACACGCGTGCGCCTCGGTACCAATGTGGCGATCTCGTTTCCGCGCAGTCCGATGGTCACCGCACAGCTTGCCTGGGATCTGCAGAACTATTCGGGAGGGCGCTTCGCGCTCGGCATCGGCACGCAGATCAAGGGCCACAATGAACGTCGCTACGCCACACCGTGGCCGTCGGCGCCGGGTCCGCGCATGCGCGATTACGTGCTCTGCCTGCGCGCGATGTTCCGTTCGTTCCAGAATCCGCGGGCACCGGAGTACTTCGAGGGCGAGCACTACCGTTTCACGATGCTGCCGCCGTTCTTCAATCCGGGGCCGATCGAGCATCCCGAAGTGCCGATCCACGTCGCGGCCGTGAACCCGTACATGGCACGCATGGCCGGCGAGATCTGCGACGGGCTGCGTCTGCATCCGGTGGCGACCTTTGCCTACACGCGCGAGGTACTGGTGCCCGCGATCGCTGCAGGGGCAGCGCGCTCCGGTCGTGATCCCGCGAGCTTCGAGCTGATCGGTGCCCCGTTCCTCGCGCTTGGGCGCAACGAGGAGGAGCTGCGCAAGTCGATGGACGCGTTGCGTCAGAACATTTCGTTCTACGCATCGACGCGTTCGTACCATGCGGTGCTGGCCTTCCACGGCTGGGAAGACGTGGGCATGGAGTTGCATCGTCTGTCGCTGGCCGGCAAGTGGGCCGAAATGCCGACGCTGATCAGCGACGAGATGCTCGAGCAGTGGGCGGTGGTCGCGCTCTACGACGATTTTGCCGACCGCCTGCGTGAGCGCGCACAGGGTGTGTTTGCAACGGTGCTGATCGATCTGCCGGCAGCGGCCCGCAGCGACGACGATTTCGTGCGCGAGACGCTGCGCCGCCTGCATGCCTGAGACGATACCGATCGACCTGGAGATTCCACGATGAGCGATGACACCACTGCCTCCGGCCCGCTTGCCGGACTGCGCGTACTGGATATTTCCACGATGCTCGCTGGCCCCTACGGCGCCACGCTGCTTGGCGATCTGGGTGCCGACGTGGTCCGGCTCGAATCGCACTATGGCGACGAGAGCCGCCACCTCGGACCGAAGCGTGGTACCGAGCGGGGGCCGTATCTGAGCCTGAACCGGAACAAGCGTGACATCGTGATCGACCTGCAGCAGCCGGCTGCACGCAAGGTGTTCGCGCGGCTGGTGCGCACCGTCGATGTGCTGATCACGAACATCCGGGAACCGGCACTGAGCAAGCTCGGACTGAACTACGAGCAGGTTGCCGAACTGAAGCCGGACATCGTCTGGGTCGGCGTTACCGCGTTTGGCCCGGATGGCCCCTACGCCGGACGCCCGGGAATCGATTTTCTCGCGCAGGGTTATGCCGGCGTGCTGGCGCTGAACGGCGAGCCCGACGGCAAGCCGGTGCGCACGGGTTTCCCCGCCGTTGATGTGATCACTTCGTTGCTGGTTGCGAATGCTGCACAGGCGGCATTGCGCGTGCGCGACAGGACCGGCGAGGGGCAGCGCGTCGAGGTTTCCCTGCTCGATTCGCTGATGCACGCGCAGGCGAGCTCGATCGGCGCCTATCTCACGACTGGCGAGGCGCCAGTGCGCACCGGTAACCGCAGCCTTTACTTTGCACCGTCCGGGGTCTACCCGACGCGCGATGGCGGCCACGTGGTGATCACGACGCCGGGTGAGAAGTTCTTCGGCAAGCTGTGCCGTGCGCTTGAGGTCGACTGGGACAGCGATCCGCGCTTTCACGACATCACGGCACGTCTGGAGAACCAGGACGAACTCGATCGCGTGGTTGCCGAGCGCACCAGCGCGTATACCCGCGAGGAGTTGATCCCGAAGCTGGTTGCCGCGGACGTGCTCACCGCGCCGATCAACGAGGTCGAGGACGTGGTGCGGGATCCTCAGATCCTGCACAACGGCATGATCGTTTCGACGCAGCACCCGACGCTTGGCGAGCTGCAGCTCACCGGCATACCGATCCGCTTCTACCGCACGCCGGGCAGCGTGCGCCTGCATCCGCCGATGCTGGGCGAGAACACGCGCGAGCTGATGAGCGAACTCGGCTACGCGGATGCCGAGATCGATGCGCTGATTGTGGCGGGGCTGGTTGCCGACAACGCCGACATCGAGCGGCGGCGAGCCGCGCGGCGCAAGCCTTCCTGATGCATGTGCTGTCGGGGCAGGGCCAGTATCGGTAACGGCATTTTGCTTGTGAGGAAATGCCGGATATGGGTCGGATTGTCCGGATGTGATACAGAACGAGGATTGTGATCTGTTCATTTTCTTGAACAGACAAAGACTTGGCTACTAAACTTCACGCCGGAAACGAAGTGGGGAAGACTGTGCTGGATGCGTGTTGGCCGTGCCGAACGGCGATGCGGGTCTGGCTCACTGACACCGTAGAACGACTTTCAAAGGGGAAACACATGCTTACAGTACGAAATGGTACTTCCGACGCGCGTATCGGCTTTCGTGCCCATGCGCTTGCGCTGGCCATCGCGACCGCAGGTCTGGCTGCGCTGGCAGCCGGTACAGCCGAGGCCCAGGCACAGGCGGGGCAGGCAGTACGCAGTGGCACCATCGAGGAAGTGACCGTCACCGCCCGGCGCCGCGAGGAAAGCCTGCAGGAGGTTCCGGTATCGATCACGGCCTACACGGCTGCCGACATCACCGATATGGGAATCACCAACATCTCGAACATCAGCGAGATGACGACCAACCTGATCATCGTGCCGACCACCGGCGGCAACGACGCGACCGACGTGTGCATGCGCGGTCTGTGCCGTACCGACTTCACGATCACCGAAGACCCGATGGTCGGTATCTATCTCGATGGTGTCTATATCGGCAAGGCGGTCGGGTCGCTGTTCGACATTGCGCAGCTCGAACGCGTCGAAGTGCTGCGCGGCCCGCAGGGCACCCTGTACGGCAAGAACACCGTGGGTGGTGCGGTGATACTGCATACCCGCAAGCCTGGCGACGAAGTTGGGGGCGAGCTGTCGCTGACAGCCGGCAACTTTGGCCGCAAGGATGCCAAGGCCTATATCGAAGGTCCGCTGTCCGACACCCTTTCCGCCAGCCTGGCGCTGATGTCGAAGCGCCATGATCCCTTCGTGAAGAACAGTGCCGGCAGGGATATCTGGGACGAGGACAACCTGGTCGCGCGCACAGCCGTGCGCTGGAAACCGGCCGAGACGGTGACCGTCGACTACGCCTACGACTGGCAGAAGAAGCGTGAACGCGCGCTGGTGCCGCAGCTCACGTCGGTGTCGAATTATGGCTATGCGCAGTACCTGAACACCGATGTGTTTCCCAGCTCGCCCGTTTACCCGGGTGTGCCACCACTTGCCCAGCAGGTACGTCCGAAGCGTGCCAGTCACGTTTCGGTATCGGGGCCATCGATCAGCAATCTGGACGTCAAGGGCCACGGCCTGACGATCGACTGGGAACTCGGCGACGTAGGCACGTTCAGGGATCTTTCGCTGAAGTCGATTACCGGCTATCGCAAGATGGAGAACGTGCTGTTCAACAACGCGTTTGGTACCTGGTACCCGCGCGTCTTGAGCAACATGCCGGACGATTTTTCGCTGAAATCGAAGAGCCAGGAATTCCAGATCTCGGGGAATGCGTTCAACGGTTACATGGATTTCGTTGCCGGCCTGTTCTACTTCAATGAAAAAGGCGACTACATCAACCACCAGATTCTCGGCACGTTCGGGATGGACCAGATCTACTACACCGAGATCGACAATACCAGCAAGGCGCTGTTTGGCGAGGTGTCGCTGCACTTTACCGAGCAGTTGACGCTCTCGCTGGGCCTGCGCTACACGGACGAGGATCGCGAGCAGCAGCACACGGTCACGGCGCTTGCTTCCCCTTTCCCCGTGATGCTGGGCACCTATTTCAACAGTTACAACCAGACCTACTATGGTTACCCGGCGCACATCCCGACCAAGATCAATGACCAGGGAACTTCACCGCGCGTTGCACTGAACTACCAGTGGACCGACGACGTGATGGTGTACGCCAGCTTTGCACGCGGCTTCAAGAGTGGCGGCTTCAACGCACGCTCTGGCTCGTTGGTGGCATGGGGTCCGTACGACGATATGCAGAACGACAGCTACGAGATCGGCGTCAAGTCGATGTGGCTGGACAACCGCGTGCGTCTGAACGCTGCTGTGTTCTACCAGGATCTGACCGACATGCAGGCGCAGGTCAACGTGATCGACAACGGCAACTGGATCACGCAGGTGCAGAACGCCGCCGAGGCGACCATCAAGGGATTCGAGCTCGAGGCGCTGCTGAAAGTGATCGACGGACTCGATATCTCGGTCGGCTATGGCTATGTCGACGCCGAATACGACAAGTTCATGTCGCCGGATCCGAGGCTGCCGGTGGGTTCGCCTGCAGTCGACGTATCGAACGACCGTGGCTTCGAGTTCACGCCCAAGCGCAGCTACAACCTGTCGCTGAACTACACGTTCCCGCATTTTCTGCCGAATGGTGACCTGCGTGCGCGTCTCGACTGGTCGGGCATGAGCAAGCATGTGTTCACGCCGGTTCTCAGCACCAACAAGGATATTGCCCAGGATGGCTACAGCCTGGTCAACCTGCGCCTTGCCTGGGAAGACGTGCAGGTGGGTTGCTGCAATGACGGACGTCTTGCAGTTGCTGCATGGGTACGAAACCTGGCCGACAAGGAGTACCGCATCGGTGGTTACGACTTCGACGGCGGGCCGGTTCATGGTCGAGTCTCGACCAGTCAGTATGGTGAGCCGCGTACCTACGGTATCGACGTGATCTACAAGTTCGGTGCACTGTAATAGCCAGGCGGCATGAACGGGGTCATCGTGACCCCGACATGTTGTGGGCTGCTGGCCGTGTCTGCCGGGTGGAAACACCGCGTGCCGACACGGCCTTTTTCTTGTCGATCGAGCCGTTCGGTGCTCGCTCGCGGCGCCTGCGGTAATCATGGTTTCGGCTGGCGCCTCTTCATTCACGGTCAGTGACCACGCGCAACGATTGCGCGTGTCGCTTGGGCTGTCTGCGCTGGAACCATGGACTGCCGATACTCGCAGTGCGGACGTCCTGTGGGCCGACTCCGGTGCGATGGCGCTCACGGGGTATCGCGATGGTCCGGCGCTCCTCTCGCCGGCACCACTGGCAGCGTGCGCGCAGGGTGCATGGCGCACCCTCGCTTCCCTGTCCGGCGGCACGCTTGATCCCCGGTTTGCGGCGCACCGCCTGCTCGGGGAGCGTGCTGCGCTCATGGGGCTGCAACGCAACGGTGCCGTATCGGCAGGAGGTGCCTGCAGGTTGCTGCGCGTGCGGGATGGCCGCATCGCCCTGAACCTGCCACGCGAGGATGACTGGCGTTTGCTGCCCGCGTGGCTGGAGGAGCCGGTCGTCGACTGGGACACGGTTGCAGGCTGCGTGATCGATCGTGAACTTGCGCCATTGCTCGAACGTGCGAGGTTGCTGGGCTTGGCGGTGGCGTCATCGGGGTCGCCGCCGTCACGCGTGGAACCGTGGTTTCGGCTCGAGAAACGCGGCCTGCATCGTTCTGGTGATGCACAGCGCGTCCCGGTGGTACTCGATCTGGGTTCGTTGTGGGCAGCACCTCTGTGTACGAGCCTGCTCGGCATGCTGGGTGCGCGCGTGATCAAGCTCGAGAGTGAACAGCGCCCCGACGGTGCGCGTTTCGGTCCGGCGGCATTCTTCGATTTGCTGAACGCAGGCAAGGAGAGCGTGATGCTCGATCTGCGCTCGCCGACCGGTCGCGGCAACTTGCGGCGCCTGCTGGAGCGCGCGGACATCGTCGTCGAGTCGGCGCGACCGCGTGCACTCGAACAGATGGGTATCCGTGCCGCCGATCTGGTTGCAGCGGGCACGGGCAGGACGTGGATAGCAATCACCGGGCATGGGCGCGGCACGCCGCAACGTGACTGGATTGCCTACGGTGACGATGCCAGTGTCGCGGCAGGACTCAGCGAACTGCTGCGGCGCGCAAGTGGACAGCCGGTATTCTGCGCCGATGCGGTGGCAGATCCGCTGACCGGGCTGCATGCAGCGGTGCTCGCCTGGCATGCGTGGTGCAGCGGCAGCGGGGGCCTGTTCGACGTTTCGCTGTACACAGTGGCAGCGCACTGCGCTGCACTGCACGTGCCGCCGAGTACAGCCACCGATAGTGGC
>DAOLKH010000023.1:0-10683 GCA_035331685.1 Pseudomonadales bacterium | reverse complement strand
GTGGTTGCTGCAGGACCTCACCCATCGCGTCAGGCAGCGCTACCAGCGCAACGGCGAGAGCGAGGCAACGATTGCACGCGTCACGCGCCTGATCGCGCATCCCGAGGCCGACACGCTGGTGATCGGCTTCGCTCGCCGTTTCGCGACCTACAAGCGTGCCACGCTGCTGTTCTCGGACCCCGCGCGCCTCGCGCGCATCCTGAACGACCCCGAACGTCCCACCGTGATCGTCTTCGGCGGCAAGGCGCACCCGAGCGACACCCCGGGGCAAAACCTGATCAAGGTGATCCACGAATTCGCACATCGCCCGGAATTCCAGGGCCGCATCATCCTGCTCGAAGGCTACGACATCCGCCTCGCGCGCCAGTTGGTCACCGGTGTCGACCTGTGGCTGAACACTCCGGAATACCCGCTGGAGGCCAGCGGCACCTCCGGGCAGAAGGCAGCCATCAACGGTGTGATCAACCTCAGCGTGATGGATGGCTGGTGGGGCGAGGGTTTCAACGGAGAGAACGGCTGGGGTATCGCGCCACGCGATCCGCGGCTGGATCTCGAACAGCGCAACCGCGACGAAGGCAAGGACCTGCTCGACCTGCTCGAGCACGAGGTGCTGCCACTATATTTCGCGCGCGACGGACACGGTTTTTCGCGTGGCTGGGTGAAGATGGCGAAAGCCTCGATGAAATCGATCATCCCGCGCTTCAACTCACGGCGCATGGTGATGGACTACATCACGCGCCTGTATTGCCCGGCACGCGAGCAGCATCGCCGGCTGTCGGCGAACCAGGCTGCCGGCGCACGGGAACTCGCGGCATGGAAGCGGCGCGTGCGTTCGTGCTGGTTCGGTGTACGCCTCAGGCTCGCGGAGAATCCACCGGGCGCAGTGCATCACGACAACACGGTGCCACTGCGCGTGCAGGTCTTCATGAACGGCTTGCGGCCGTCGGATATCGTCGTCGAATGCCTGATCGATCCCTCACCGCAAAGCGCTGAAACCGCACAGCAGCGCATTCAGCTCGAGGCCATTCCCGGTGAGGGAGAGGAGCGCGTCTTCACGGCCGACTTCCATGCGCAGAACGCCGGACTGCAGGAGATGCGCATCCGCGCGTATCCGTACCACCCGCTGCTCAGTCACCGCTTCGAAGTGGGGCTGATGATCTGGGTCTAGTGCCCGGCCTGCAACTGCATCTGGCGATACATCACGATCAGGGCTGCGGTCGAGGAATCCACGCCCTGCACTTCTGCGCCGCGCTCGAGCAGCGCCGCGTGGACCGCCTCTCCAAGCCGCTTGCCCAGCTCCACTCCGAACTGATCGAAGGAATTCAACCCCCACAGATAGCCGGCTGCGACCGTGCGGTGTTCATACAGCGCGATCAGCGCGCCCAGCGTGCGCGGCGTCACGCGCTCCATCACGATCGTGTTGCTCGGCCGGTTGCCGGGCATCACCAGATGCGGAGCCAGCCGCACCGCCTCCTGCGGCGATACGCCACGCGCGGCAAGTTCGGCACGCGCCTCCGCCAGCGTGCGTCCGAGCATCAGCGCCTGACTCTGCGCAATGCAGTTCGCAACCAGGTACGCATGCTGTGCGGTGTTCCCACTGTAACTGCGTAACGGCAGCACGAAGTCCACGGGCACGATATCGGTACCCTGGTGCAGCATCTGGTGAAACGAATGCTGTCCGTTGGTTCCAGCGGCGCCCCAGACCACACCGGCACTTCCCTGCCCCAGCGCCTCCCCGTTGACCGCGACCGACTTGCCATTGCTCTCCATCACGAGCTGCTGCAGGTATTCCGGCAGTCGCGTCAACCCCTGGTCGTACGGGATCACGGCCAGCGAACCGCAACCCAGCATGTTGCGGTGCCAGATGTCGAGCAGCGCGAGTATCAGCGGCATGTTTGCGTGCGCTGGCGTCCCGAGGAAGTGGGCGTCCATCGCGCACGCACCCTGCAGCAGTTCGTCGAAGGCATCGGCACCGACCGCAATCGCAATCGGCAGTCCAATCGCAGACCACAGCGAGTAACGCCCTCCGACCCAGTCCCACATCGGCAGCACGTTGTCCTCCGCGATGCCGAACGCAGTCGCTGCCGGCACGTTCGACGACACGGCAAGAAAATGCTTGCCGAAGGCATCACCCGGACAGCCGGCGTCAGCCAGCCAGCGCTGTGCGGCAAGCGCGTTCTGCAGCGTCTCCAGCGTCGAGAATGATTTGGACGCCACGATGAACAGCGTGGTCGCCGGATCGAGTGCCCGCAGCACGCCCTCGAGGTCACACGGGTCCACGTTCGACACGAAATGACAGCGCACATCCGTACCACACAGATGTCCGAGTGCTGCAGTCACGAACGCCGGTCCGAGGTGCGAACCTCCGATCCCGATATTGACCACGTCGCTCACTGCCCTGCCGCTCCAGCCTGTCCACTCGCGATCGCGCAGGCGGGTCGCGATCGCTGCCATGCGCTCACGCACCGCTCGCACCGCTTGCGCTTCGGGCAGCGTGGTGCCGGCATCGCTGCCACGCAGCGCCGTATGCAGCACAGCGCGGCGTTCGGTCGTGTTCATCTGCTCGCCCCCGAACTGGCGACGTACGCTGGCGCCAACTCCACGCTCGTCGGCCAGCGCCAGCAGCAGCTCCAGCGTGTCCGCATCGACGAGGCTCTTCGAGTAGTCGAGCGTCAACCCCGCCGCCTGCAGCCGCATGCGCCCGGCGCGCCGCGGGTCATGCGTGAATGCCTCACGCAACGAGAATCCGCGCATCTGTTCGCGGCGCTGCAACAGGGCATTCCAGGCAGCCGCGTCTTCGAGTCGGTTCGTCATGTCTGCCCACCCTCCACCAGCTTGCGTGTGTCCGGATCGCGTGCCCAGAATGCGACATCGCGAATTCACTGTAGCGCACCGTGGCATGGGCGAACAGCGGGTGACGGACTGGGCAACGCGCAGACCTATACGCTCACCGGAGCAGGTGGTCGAGCGCGTGATCGCGGCGCTGTTCAGCCGCGGTGATAGCGCAGCGGAACGAACGGCAGCTTCGCCACCGTGACCGCTCGCGGGCGTTCGCGCACCACGGCAGACAGCATGGTGCCGGCGACGGCCAGGCGGCTGTCGACGAAACCCATCATCACGGGGCCGCCCACACTGGGACCGAAACCGCCGCTGCTGACTTCTCCCACGCAATTTCCATCCGCGTCGGTCAGCACCGCCCCTTCGCGCACCGGTACGCGCTCGTTGCCGCACAGGCCCACGCGTCGGCGTGCCGTCCCGGCGTGCAGCTCCGCGTCGACGCGCTGCGCTCCGGGATAACCCCCGGCGCGCTCACCACCGGCTCGTCGCACGGCCGGAATCGCCCACCCGAGACCGGCCTCGATCACGGTGATCCGCGGCCCGAGTTCGTGTCCATACAGACACAACCCCGCCTCGAGGCGCAACGAGTCACGCGCACCCAGCCCGGCCGGCGCAACCGTGTCGTGCCCGAGCAGCAGACGTGCGATGCGCTCGGCATGCTCTTCCGGCAGCGAAATCTCGAAACCGTCCTCGCCCGTATAGCCCGAGCGCGTGACGAAGCACGGCGCGTCTTCGATCACACAGTGCATGCCACCCATGAAAACCAGTTGCGCCAACGCCGGGACCAGCCCGCACAGCACCGTCGCTGCCTGTGGCCCCTGCAGTGCCAGCAATCCCTGCCCGCACAGCTCACGCACTTCCAGCCCGCCGGGCAGGCCTGCACGCAGATACGCAAGATCCGCTTCCTTGCACGCGGCATTCACGACCAGAAACAGGGTTTCGGCGTCCCAGCGCGTGACGATCAGGTCGTCCAGCACGCCGGCCTGCTCGTTGGTGAACAGCGAATACGTCTGCCTCCCGATCGGCAGCCCGAGCAAATCGGCCGGCAGCAGCCGCTCGAGCGCCTCGGCCACGCCGGGTCCTCGCACCAGCACCTGTCCCATGTGCGAAACATCGAACAGGCTCGCCGCAGAACGCGTATGCAGATGCTCGCGTACGATGCCCTGCGGGTACTGCACCGGCATTTCGTAGCCGGCGAATGGCACCATGCGCGCACCGAGCGCGAGGTGCAGTGCATGCAGCGGTGTGTGTTTCATCGCGCCTCCGATCGAGCGGCCAGGCCTGGGCGGCATCTGGCATCCGCGCGAATTCTGCTCATTCGGCTGCAGGGCGTAAAGTATGATGCGCGCGTGGCGAGCGGTTCCGCATGCAGGGCAACGGAAGCACATGACAAGGAAGCGAATCACGGCACGAGCGCAGACGACGCGCTCGGCACGCGTGGTGCGGGCGGCAGCAGCGGTATCCACACGGCTTCGGGTTGCCCTCTATCGCGCCAGCGATGGACGCCTGATGGGCCGGCAGCGTCACGGCATTCCGGTATGTCTGGTGACGCTGCGTGATCGCGAGCGTGGAAGCCGGCATACCGTCGCACCGATGCACCTCGTTGCCGGAGGCAACGTGATACTGATCGCACCGCATTCCTCGTTTGCACCTCGCCTTGCGCCCGCCTGGTGCAGCGATCTGGACGCCGCTCCACTGGTCGGCGTCAGCATCGCCGGGGTCACGCGACGCATGTGCGCGCGCCGCGTCGAAGGCAGCGAGAAAAGGCGGCTGTGGCGCAGTGTGACGTCGGCGTTTCCAGCGCTTGCACGTCGACACCCGCGCGCGGGCCGTACGATCACCGTGGTCCTGTGTACTCCCGCAGGGTGACTCAGGCCGACGGCACCGTTCCGCGTTGCATATTGTCGACCAGCGGATTGCCGGCCGACGCTTCGACGTGCGCTCCGGATACCAGCGATCCGCCGTCGATCACAAGGTCGATGCCAGTCGCCCACGACGCCAGATCGGATGCGAGAAACAGCGCGGCGCCGACGATATCGACCGGCTGGCCGATCCGCCCCAACGGGATCGAGCGTGCCAGTGCTTCCTCACCGCCTTCCCACAGTACCCGCGACATGCGAGTCCTGACCACGCCCGGAGACAGCGACAGCACGCGCACCCCGGGTGCGAGTTCGCCGGCAAGCTGGCGCGTAAGCCAGTGCAGGGTTGCCTTGCTGGCCTCGTAGGTACCGATGAAGGGTGCGTGGCGATGCGCGCCGATCGTCGTCACGTTGATGATCACGCCACCGTTCAGACGCATCCAGCGCCGCCACGCCTGCTGTGCGAACAACAGCGGCCCCTCCACGTTGACGGCAAAGGTCTTGCGCCACGCTGCGAGCTCCACATCCATCAGTGGGCCGAATGCGGGACTGGTCGCCGCGTTGTTGACCAGGATGTCGAGCCGACCGAAACGATCCAGCACCGCGCCTACACAGGCTTCGACCCGGGCCGCGTCACCGACCGAACCGGCGAAGTCCATCGCGATCCCGGCCCGCGGCACCGTGGCACTGATCATGTCGAGTTCGTCGCGGACCACATCGAGTTCGTCCTGTCTGCGCGCCGTGATGCACACATTGGCACCGTGGCGCAGGTACTCCCTCGCAATCGCGAGGCCGATGCCACGCGAGGCCCCGGTGATCAATGCGGTGCGTCCATTCAGACGCAGCGAAGATTGCGGCTCGTTCATCGGGCTTCTCCGTCGCCATGCACACGCCACCCAGTATGCATTGCCATCAGAGACGCATGCATCCAGAATTCCGCCCCAACGCACGCAGCACACGGCAAGCCGATGCCACCCATCCCAACACGACTGATCGCCGACGTCGGCGGTACCCATACGCGGTTCGCACTGGCTCACGCCGATGCGCAACCCGATGCGCTGCGCACCTTCCAGACGCAGGACTACGCCTCGCTCGGCGAGGCCGCGCGTGCCTATCTGCAGGAAACCGGCGCGCGTCCGCAGGAAGCGTGCTTCGCTGTTGCCGGCCCCGTCGACGGTTCCACCATACGGCTGACGAACCACTGCTGGGAGTTCTCGCGGGATTCTCTGGCTGCCGAACTCGGCATCGAGCGCCTGCGCGTGATCAATGACTTCGAGGCGATCGCGCTGGCGCTGCCCCATATCGACGCGTCGGCACTGCTTCGCATCGGTGGCGGGGCGGCGTGCAGCGGGCTGCCACTCGCACTGCTCGGCCCCGGGACGGGTCTCGGCGTTGCGCAGTTGATCGTAACGTCCGATGGCTTTCAGGCCGTGCCGACGGAAGGCGGGCATGCCTCCATCGGTCCTGCGGACGAGACCGAACTCGCGATCATCGGCAGCCTGCTTGGCAGCGGTGAACCCGTAAGCCGCGAAGCGCTGCTGTCCGGACCTGGTTTGGAACGCATTCACCGTGCGCTGTGCAAACTGCGCTCGCGTGACGTCGAAGCAGTGTCGGCTGCGCAAATCCAGGTGCGGGGCGTCGAGGGCAGCGACCCCGTGTGTCGCGAGACGCTCGAGCATTTCTGCGCGTTCCTCGGCACTGCCGCAGCCGACCAGGCGCTGTGCAGTGGCGCTCGTGGTGGCGTCTACATCGCGGGCGGCATCGTGCCACGTTTCACCGGCTTCCTGCAGAGCAGCCGCTTCCGCGCCCGCTTCGAGAGCAGAGGACCAATGAGCGCATATCTGCGGGCAATCCCCGTACATGTGATCACGCACAGCCAGCCGGGGCTGCTGGGTGCAGCCGTTGCCCGCATCGACCAATTCCAGGAGAGTGCACGTTGATCGACATCGACATGACCCACAACCCCTTCGTTTCGGAGGACATCACGCCAGCCTACAGCGCGGAATGGGAAGCACGGCGACGTGTCGCCGCAGCAATCCGCGAACTCACGGAAATCCTTGTCAGCAGCACGCCGACGGTTCCTGATCTGCATGCGATCGCCGCGACACTTGAAAACACCGCCGCAGGGTTCGCCGAACAGCCGCGCCTGTACGGACGCCTCGCGTTTGCCGTGGAAGGAAGCCACGGACGTATCGGCCAGATCGGCCATGAAACAAACCCGGTCGCTGGCGTCAGCAACCCGCTGGCGGCACCACTGCATACCTGGATCCTCGATGGCGTGGCGCACGGACGCGCGACACTGGGCTGGGCCTACGAGGGGCCGCCAACCAGCGTGCATGGCGGCTTCGTGGCTGCACTGTTCGACCAGTTCATGGGCGAAGCGCAGGCCATCGGGGGGCAGCCCGGGATGACCGGCACGCTGGAAATCCGCTATCACCGCCGCACGCCGCTGAACACGGAATTGCGCCTGCGCGCATGGGTGGAGCGGGTCGAGGGTCGCAAGACGCTGGTACGCGCCGAGATGCACGCGGGTGACGTGTTGACCGCAAGTTGCAGCGGCGTGTTCATCCAGCCGGCCGGCGGCCTTGCGGAATTCCACAAGCAGATGCTCTAGCACGCGGGTGCACACACGCGCCACGGTGTGCTAGAGAAAATCCGGCCAGCGCGCGATCCAGTCGTCGTCCCAGCGCGGCGTGCGTTTTTCCACCCACGCCGTGGCACCCTCGAGTGCATCCGGCTGGCTCATGCTGTGGTGCAGCGCACGTGTCTCCAATGAAATGAACGCCTCGCGCGGCATCTCGAGTCCGCGCCACAGCAGTCGCTTGTGCATCGCCATGACCAGTGGCGAACAGTTGCGCACCATGTCGGTCGCAATATCCAGTGCGGTCGCCAGCACCGAATCGGCATCCGCAAGATACGCGGCAAGCCCCCAGTCGTGAGCCTGCGCACCGTCGATGCGCGCCCCGCGCACCAACATCTCGAATGCACGCTCCAGGCCGATCAGCCGCGGCAACACCCACTCGACGCCAAAATCGGCCACGACGCCGCGCCGATTCTGCAGCAGACCGTACTTCGCAGCGCGCGCAACGATTCGCAGGTCGCACTGCAGCGCGATCCCCAGCCCGACGCCGATGGCATGACCGTTACACGCGGCAATCACGGGCTTGCGCATATCCCACGCCTGCATCGACAACGGACACGAGCTGAAGTCACCTCCCGCTGCGGCAGCGAACGCATCGGCACGCGACAGATCGGCACCGGCGCAAAACGCACTGCCTCTCCCCGTGATCACCACCACACGCACTGCGGCATCGGTGTCGCAACGCCGGTACAGTTCGCCAAGCTCCGTCAGCATCGACCAGCTCACCACATTGAGCCTGTCCGGTCGCGCGAACGTGATCAGACCCACGCCGTCGCGGTTCTCGAATTCGATCTCTGCCATGTCTGTTTCCTGTTGACCCCTGGCGGCCATCTGCGACACGATGATTATAAATAGATGCATGCTCGCGGAGGCACCAGGCGATGAACCAGCCCTCACCCTTTGATCCACTGACGATCGGTCCACTGCAACTGCGCAACCGCTTCATCAAGTCCGGCGCCAACGAAGCGATGTGTATCGACGGCGCACCTACGCACGCGCTGGTCCAGCATCATCGTGCGCTCGCAGCAGGCGGCGTCGGGATGACGACGGTCGCCTACGTCGCGGTCAGCGAAGAAGGTCGCACGCTGCCGAACCAGATCTGGATGCGCGAGGCAATCCTGCCCGATCTGCGCGCGCTTACGACGGCAGTACACGCCGAAGGCGCGGCGATCTCGGCGCAGATCACGCACGGCGGTTCCTTCGTGACCGGGATCCGCGTCGGTCATCCAACGATGAGTTCGGTAACCGGATTCAACAAGGCGGGCCTGCTGGCCGGCAACTGGTGGCGACGCGCCATGCACGCCCGGGAAATGGATCTGGTGGAAGCGCAGTTCGTGCGCACGGCGGAACTCGCCCGCGAGGCCGGATTCGACGCAGTCGAGTTGCACATGGGGCACGGTTATCTGCTCAACCAGTTCATCTCTCCGCTCGACAACCGCCGGCGTGACGAATACGGCGGCAGCGCAGAAAACCGCGCACGCTTCCCGACCCGCGTACTGGCTGCAGTGAAGAAGGCCGTCGGCAAGGATCTGGCGGTGATCGCAAAGATCAACGTGGCCGACGGCGTGCCAGGTGGCGCAACGGCAGATGATGCAGCCGTGACCGCGCGCATGCTCGAGAATGCGGGCGCAGACCTGCTCGTTCTTTCCGGCGGTCGCAACGTCGAATCGACGTGGTTCATGTTCGGCAGCCTGGTCGACCAGCAGGAAATCGGCAGGGTACTGCAAGGCCAGTGGCTGTCACGCCTGGCATTGCGCCTCAGTTCACTCATGGCGCCGCGCCACGTCGAGTTTCGCGAGCGCTACCTGCGCGACTATTCGATGCGCGTGCGTGAAGCGGTGCGCATGCCACTTGCCTATCTTGGCGGCGTCAAGTCGCTCGACAGCGCCGAGGCCGCGCTGGCGGACGGTTTCGACTGCGTCGTGATGGCACGCGCACTGATCCACGACACCGCGCTGGTGAATCGCTTCCGCAGCGGTGAAACCCGCCACTCTGGCTGCACGAGCTGCAACCGCTGCATCGCCTGGATCTATCACCCCGATGGCACACGCTGCGTCGAGAATCCACCGAACGATCCGGTACTGAACCGCGTGCGTGCATCTGCATCATTGCCCGGCGCAGCGGTGTCGTGAATCGCTGGCCAACGCGGTGACCCGGTTCTCCCATCGAGGATCCATGGAAAATCGTTTGCGCCAAAAAGCAGACGTGGGATAGCGAGATGCTGGAGCTCGACGGAATTCGCGAGTTTGTGATGGCGTCCAGGTATGGTTCCATCACCCAGGCTGCGGACAGGCTTGGCCGCTCGAAGTCTCACGTCAGCAAGCAAATCAAGGCATTGGAACAACGTCTCGGAGTGTTCCTGTTCAATCGCAACGCTCGCAACCTGCAACTCACCGAAATCGGCGAATCATGCTACCTGCAATGCGCAGCCGCACTCAGCGATCTGGAGCACGCGATAGACGCCACCGTTGCAGCCAACGAACTCCCCCACGGCCACCTCAAGGTACAGATCGTCGCTGCGATAGGTGAAATTACCCTGGCAGGTATTTTTTCCGAGTTCGCAACCCGCTACCCCGAACTCAAACTGCACCTGAATTTCGAATCCCAGCCAACCCAGCAGATCTCCGAGGACCACGACCTCCTGATTACTCGCGGCAGTCTCAGAGACTCCTCGCTGATCGCACATACGCTCGGAAAAAGTGACTTTGGACTTTATGCAAGCCCCGAGTATTTCGAAAGATTCGGCGTACCTGCAAGTCGCGAGGATCTCATGAGACATCGTTGCCTCGTCGATGAATCGGGATACTGGTGGTTCGGTGAAGACGCAAAGGCCATCAAGGTGAAGGTAAATGGCCACCTCAGCGGAAACCGCGGCTCCCTGCTGTTGCGCTATGCCCTGAGAGGGCTCGGCATAACCCAGCAGTCAAGCCATCCGATGTGCAATCTTGTCAGACAGCAAAAGCTTGTGGCTGTACCCGGAGGCTGGTCGCGCTGGTCCGTGACATGGCATGCATTGTCCCGCACCCGGACGTCCGCTGTGCCCAAGATACAGGTGCTCGTGCAGTTTCTCAAAGAATGTTTTGCCCAACCAGACAAAATCAATTCCCTGTAGACCTGTTAGCGGTGCCCTCCATCGACGTATATATGTTGACCGGTGATCCATGCACCCTGATCACTGCAGAGAAATGCAATCACATTGGCGATATCGTCCGGCGTTCCTGCACGCCCGAGCGGCACATGATCGTCGATGACCTTTTTCCACAGGGCACTCTCCCTGATATCATCGTGCCGGCTCGTATCGACGATTCCCGGACAGACAGCGTTCACACGGATCCGATGAGCCCC